>QOAX01000187.1 GCA_003972865.1 Verrucomicrobiota bacterium
CGCTCCAGCTCCGCCCCCGGAGCCCGAGCCGGAACCGGCTAAGCCGGTTGAGCCAGAGCCCGCCCCGGGAGCCGCCGTGCAGCCGCAGCCGGCTCCCGAGCCGGTTGCCGCCGAGCCGTCGATTCGCAGGCCCAAGCGTGAGCGCTTCATCGAGGAGCATCGTCTCGAGTTGAAGGATCAGCGCTGGTACGTGATCGGCGAGTCCGAGCCGTACACCGGCCAGACCAAGCGCTGGACCCTCGAGGGGTGGAAGCAGGCCGAGGGCGCCTACAGGAACGGCCTCCAGCATGACCGCTGGAAAACCTGGTGGGACAACGGCAACCTTCGCAGCGCGATCGAGTTCGAGAACGGCAAACCAAGCGGGCTGGCGATTCATTGGCACGCCAACGGACAACGCAAGACGGAGGGCACATTCAAAAACGGCAGGTTCACCGCCACGGCCAAGTGGGATGAAAACGGCGAGGCGCTCCCGCTCGAACCCGCTCCCAAGCAATAGCACAGTGCGCTTGGCCAAGCGCATTCCCCCGGGAACCCGTCGCTTGACGGGATGGGTTTTCAACCTATCATGCCCGGCCGCCTGCATCCGGGTGGCCTGACCCCATGACAAAGATCGAAAGCATCTTGGCCCGCGAAATCCTCGACTCGCGCGGCAACCCCACTGTCGAG
This sequence comes from Verrucomicrobiota bacterium, assembly GCA_003972865.1. GTDB lineage: Bacteria > Verrucomicrobiota > Verrucomicrobiia > Limisphaerales > UBA1096 > UBA1096. Next base: position 667 of record QOAX01000187.1, read on the forward strand.
GCTGACGTGATCCTCGAGAACGGCACCCTCGGCCGTGCCGCCGTGCCCAGCGGCGCGAGCACCGGCGAACACGAGGCGCTCGAGCTGCGCGACGGCGACAAAAGCCGCTACCTCGGCAAGGGCGTCCGGCAGGCCGTCGCCAACATCAACGAAAAGATTTTCCCCGTGCTCAAGGGCGCTGACGCCGCCGACCAAGCGGCGATTGACCAGGCGATGCTCGATCTCGACGGCACCGACAACAAGGCCACCCTCGGCGCCAACGCCGTCCTCGCCGTGTCGCTGGCCAGCGCCCAGGCGGCGGCGTCCGCGGCGGGCCAATCGCTCTTCCGCCACCTCGGCGGCGTGGAGGCCAACGTCCTGCCGGTGCCGATGGCCAACGTCATCAACGGCGGCGCCCACAGCGACGCGCCGATCGATTTTCAGGAATTCATGATCGTGCCCAAGGGCTTCGACACTTTCTCCGAGGGACTGCGTGCGATCACCGAAATTTTTCACGCCCTCAAGGCTGTGCTGAAAAAGAAGGGCCTCTCCACCGCCGTTGGCGACGAGGGCGGCTTTGCGCCCGCGCTCGGCAGTGTCGAGGAGGCGCTCGAGGCGATCCTCTCCGCCACGCAGGACGCTGGCTACGAGGCCGGGAAACAAATCTTCCTCGCGCTCGACGTGGCCAGCAGCGAGTTTTTCGATGCGGAGAAGGAACGGTACGTTTTCAAGAAAAGCACCGGCGACGAGCTGACCGCCGCCGAGTTGGTGGCCTTCTACGACGAACTCACCGGCAAGTACCCCATCGTCAGCATCGAGGACGGCTGCGACGAGAACGACTGGGCCGGCTGGAAGGCGCTTACCGACAGGATCGGCGACCGCTTGCAACTCGTCGGCGACGATCTGTTCGTCACCAACGTGAAATTCCTCCAGCGCGGCATCGACGAAGGGGTGGCCAACTCCATCCTCGTGAAGGTGAACCAGATCGGTTCCCTCACCGAGACACTTGGTGCGATCCGCTTGGCGCAGGAAAACAACTACACCACCGTCATCAGCCATCGCTCCGGCGAGACCGAGGACGCCACCATCGCCGATCTCGCCGTGGCCACCAACGCCGGCCAGATCAAGACCGGCTCCCTCAGTCGCAGCGACCGCACCGCCAAGTACAACCAACTCCTGCGTATCGAGCAGGAACTCGGCGCCAACGCCGCCTACGGCGGGAAAGCTTAAGGAGTTTGAAGTTTTCCGTTTCAAGTTTGAATCAGCGCTTGGCCTTCGGCTTGGCCTTGGCCGGCGCTGTCACGTTCGCAACAGCCGCCGATTCGTCGCTGAAGCCGGCGCTGACCTTTTACGCCTCGTTCGACCATGGCACCGATGCCGACTTGGCCAAGGGCGACAAGCGGCTCTTCACCCTGGTCGACAAGCAGCCCAAGCCGGGCAACCACACCGAAGGGATGACGCGCTTGGCCAAGGGCAAGGGACTTTCCGGCGGCGCGCTGCATTTTGCCCAGCGCAACGCTAAATGGCTCCTTTACGACGGCGCGAAGAATTTTCACTTCGCCGAAAAAAACTGGAGCGGAACCGTGTCGTTTTGGCTGAAGGTCGACCCGATCAACGACCTCGACTCCGGCTACGTCGATCCGATTCAAATCACACCCAACACGTGGAATGACGCCTCGTTTTTCGTGGACTTCAACAAGGCCGGCAACCCGCGTGCGTTCCGACTGGGCACGTTTGCCGACAAGCCGGTTTGGAATCCTGCGAACAAAGAAGTCCCGGAACCGGAGCGCCCACTCGTCCCGGCCAAGTCGGCTCCGTTCAGCCGCGACAAGTGGACGCACGTCGCCTTCACTTGGGAGTACTTCAACACCGGCAAAAAGGACGGTGTCGCCACGCTTTATCTCAACGGCAAAAAGGAGGGCAGCGTCACTGGCTGGAATCAGCAGTTTTCGTGGAGCGGCAAGCCGCATCGCATCCTGATCGGCCTGAATTACATGGGCCTTTACGACGAGTTGGCCTGCTTCAACCGCGCCCTTTCGGCGAAAGAGATCAAGCGCATCCACGCCCACCAGGCCGCCCTGGCCAAGCTGCTGAAATAGCAGATTGCTTTTGGGGCTTTACTCGTTGCCGCCTTCTTTTTGGTTAGCGCTGCTCAAGGGTTGGCCTTTGCGGATTTCGCTGAAGGCCGGTGTGGTCACTGAGTAAGGGAAGTTCGCCTGCGTGCCGGCCGCGCCAAATTCTCCCCCCTTGTTGAGGGCAATGAAGTTGATCGAGAGGTCCATGCCTTGCGGGTCGGTCTTGGCGATGCGGCGAATGGCCTCGGCGCAGGCCTCGGTGGGTGACATGCCGTGACGCATGTTCTCGACGACCTGATACGACGCGCAGTAGCGCATTACGTTTTCGCCAAGGCCGGTGGCTCCGGCGGCGCCGACTTCGTTGTCGACGTAAACGCCGCCGCCGATGATCGGCGAGTCGCCGACGCGGCCCGGCACCTTGCCACTCCAGCCGCTGGTCGAGCAGCCGCCGGCGATGTTGCCATCGGTGTCGAGAATGATCAGCGCGATGGTGTCGTGGTTTTCCGGCTTGTCACCTTTGCCGGGCGCTGGCTTTTTCTGCTTGGCTAGCCACTCACGGTAGCTTGCCTCGTCCGCCTGGCCGTCGCGCACCTCGAGTCCGTTTTGCTCGGCGAACCAATGCGCGCCCGGGCCGACGAGCATGACGTGCGGGGTTTTTTCCATCACCAACCGTGCGGCGGAAATGGGGTGCACGACGCCCTCGACCCCAGCAACGCTGCCGGCCTGGTGGCCTGGGCCGTTCATGATGCAGGCGTCGAGCTGCACGACACCAGCGGCATTGGGCTTGCCGCTGAGGCCGACCGATGTGTTGCCGGACGACTCCATCAAACGCACACCTTGCTCGACGGCGTCGAGCGCGGAGCCGCCGCCCTGTAACACCTTGAGTGCCAGTTCGTTGGCCGGCTTGCCGAAGCCCCACGTCGAGACGATCAACGGGTCGCGTTTGGCCAAGCGGGCGCTCGATTGGGTGGAAGCGCAGCCGGCTGAGAAGGTCGCGGCGGCGGCGGTTGTGTGCTTGAGGAAATCGCGTCGAGTTTGGTCGCTCATGGTCTGCGGCAATTTGAAGGCCAGGCGGCGGCAAAGTCAAAGCCAAGTGCCTGGCCAAGCGCCCTTCGCGAATTGGTTAGGTCAGAATGTCAGGCCGAACCCGACGGCGAACCGCCGGTGATCCCCGAAGCGCATCGCCTTGGCCTTGTCGTAAACGGTCTGGCGATACTCGAGCTTGAATATCCAGTCCTCGTGGTAATACATCACGACCGGCCCGATGGCAATCGTGTCGCCTGCCGGATCGACCAGTTGGTTTTTGCCCGGCTCAATGTGGCGTGCGGCGATGTCGAGCATCAGGAACAACCCCCGGCCGGTGTCGCCGTCGTGCCAGGCATGCCAGCCGATGTTGGCGTCGAACGCCAGTTCATCGCCATGATCGAAGTTTCGGCCGGAGCCGTTCTTCCAGTAGTACAGGTCGTAGAGATGATACCACTTCGGCGTCTCGAAGCTGTAGCTCAGGCTCAGGCCGGCATCCCAGCTCCCGTCGCCCACGGCCCAGTCGTCCTCGGTGCTGCCGGTTGGCAGGCGCAGGTTCGGGGCGAGGCTCAGGTTGTAAGTGTAGCCCTTTTTGTTGACGTACTTTTTCAGCGGCGCGCCGATGATGATGTCGCCCAGCCCGTGACCGGTCTGGCGGATGACCTCGCCGTTCCGCAGCCATTGGCGTGACTTGTCGACGTACGGCACCTTGG
>QOAX01000066.1 GCA_003972865.1 Verrucomicrobiota bacterium
GGCGCGGCACCCAGGTGGTCTCGACGGTTGAAGTCAGGTTCCGAAGCACGCCCGACATCTCTTCCTTCATTTCACGGAAGCGGCGCAGCACGTTCTCGTCGGTCAACGCGCCGCCGTTGAAGTAGTGGATTTGCACCCGGTCGGCAAAGCGCATGCGGAACTCGGGGTTCTTCTGCAGCGAGCGGTAAAACCGGGCGATGTCCGCGCCACCTGCGAGCGGGCCGCTGGTGAGGTTGTTGCCGGTGACGCTGCGGCCGTTGTTGCCGAACGCCCACTCGGCGTCCCACACGAGGAAGCGCCACTTCGCACCGGGCACACGCTCGCAGGCGGCGCGCCAGTTGTTGTGCGGCCAGTCGCCGGTGTTCGCGTACACGTTGAGCATGATGTAGTCGACGAAGTTGTCGACATCCAGCAGGCGCTCGACCGCCACGTAGTTTTGCGGGACGGAAAGATTCTTCAGCAGGGCGCTCTTGAGCTGGTTCCACTTCACCATGTCGCCCTCCCGAAGCTCACCGAACTGCGCGATGATGTCCCACTCCGACTCGCCGCCGTTCCACGAGTTGAGAAAGTCGCCGTCGATTCGCTCGGTGGGGTTGTAGTAGCCCTTGGCCCTGCCGTTGAGGTAAAGGTTCATGAACGTGCCGCGGGCGGAGATGTGGCCCATGTCCGCCGAGAGCCGCCGCACCAGCTCGTCGATGACGAACGGGTTCGAGTGGTCATTCATCCCGGCCCGCACAACGATGTGGTTGAAGTCCTGCACCTGCAGCCCCGGGAAAAACGGATGACGCAGCCGTCCCGGCCCGTAGTCGCCCCGGAAGTACAGCCGGAAGGAATACTTGCCAGCGGGCGGCCCGGCGTTCGGGTTGTAGCGGCCGCGAATGTAGTTGCCGCCCTGCACACGCAGGCCGGCGTTGGCCTGAAGCGTCTCGCCGGTGTCGGGGTAAATCAGCTCCATCGAGACCGGCCTCTCCCACGCGATGCCGCGCTTGGTCGTGTTGCGCGGGTTAGTCTCCATGATGCCGGTGTTACCCCACAGGTTGGAGTTCTCCGTCACCAGCGACATCAACGGCAGCGATGTCACCGCCTTGCCGAGGTTGTAGGCAAACGTGTGCGTCTCCACCCGCGACGGCAGCATGCCGCTCTTGAACACGGCCGCCCGCACCACGGTCGTCCGCCGCACCTCCAACGGATTGACGTACTTTTTGCCATTGGATGCGGTCGGCTCGGAGTAGTCGGTCGTGTAGCGGATGACTGCGCCCGGCTCGTCGGTGGTGAGGTGCACACGGAATTGCGCATCGTAAATGCCCCGCTGCGCGCTGAACTGGGGCGGCGCGAGCAGGCCGCGAATCGTCCTGCCACGGTTGGCCGTGCCTGGCGTGGGTGACTCAAACCAGCCCCATTCGCCCTTGGCCAAGCGACCGTAGGAAATGTTGCTGCGCTGCTCGGGGTACGCCGGCGCGATCTCGTCGGCGACCCGGCGCGGCAACTCCGGGCTGAACAGGCCAAGGTACTCGCCCTCGACGCCGAGCTTGAAATTGGTGTGCAACGCCTGGCCAAGCGCACGGCGGTTTTTGCCGGTGGCATGCACGATCAGCGACGCGCTTGGCCGGATCGTCACGCCGGGAAACACCCACTTGCCCGGCTTGGCCGCGTCGTCACTCAACGACCAGCCGGCGAGGTTGACCATGGCATCGCCGGTGTTGCGCAACTCAATCCAGTCCCCGGCTTCGCCCTCCTCGTCCTTCAGGCCGTCGCGATTGGCTGCGAGAATTTCATTGATGACCACCTGGCCAGGCTCGTAACCGGCGTCCACGTTGTAATGCCAGCCCTCCGCGGCGAGCCGGTTCGGCTCCTCCGCCAGGTCGGTCACGCCGTGGTCCGCCACCCAGGCGATCGTCACGATGCCGGTCCCGGCCGGCTCAAACTCAATCTGCCACGGCCCACTAGCCACGCCGGCGATCGATGCCGGCGCTTGGCCGTTGACACGCAGGTCGGCAGCGTCGAGACCCCGGACCGGCTCGCTGAAAAACAGGTGCACGCGATCCAGCCCGCGCACCGTGCTGCCCGGCGGCGGCAGGATGGCTACCAGCGCAGGCGGCATGTCATCAACGATGCGATACTGGTGCGTCGCCGCCGCGGTCGCGGCGTCCATCGGGTTGGGCGGACGCGCCGTGTCGGCGATGCCGTGGTTCGGGTTCCACGACAGCGTCGCCTCGCCAAAGTCGCCCGGCGCGAAAGTGAACGTCCAGGATTTGTTGCCGCCGCGCAGCTGCACCGCCGGGTCGCCATTGAGCCATAGATCGGCGGCATCGACCCCCGTGACCTCCTCGTCGAAACGGACCGTGACCTCGCGCAGCAGGCTGACATTGCCCGGCGGCGGATCGAGCGACGCCACTTTCGGCGGCGACTTGTCCGGCCGATAACTCCGCAGCTCGGCGTTTATCATGAAGTCGCTGCTGGTCAGGTTGATGTTGAAGCCCATGATGGCAATCAGGTTTTTGCCATCGACGAGATACTGGCCGGGACTGGCCAGGGCGAACGTCTCGAAGTTGCCGGACTCGTGGCTGATGCTCGCGAACGAGTCATACGACAGGTCAGCCGAGCCGCCAACGTCGAGCACCTGCTCGCCGTTGATCCAGACAATGAAGCCGTCGTCGTAATCCACCAGCAGGTCGAGCGCGGAAACCTGGCTGGCATTCGCCACGGTGAAGGTGCGGCGAAAAAACATCGTGGAGTAAGTGTTGCGCATGTCGCCCAGCACCGTGCCGCCGTTGCCGTCACCATAACGAATCGGCGTGGCGCCGCTTGGCCAATCGCTGTCGTCGAAGTCGGGGTCAGTCCACTCCAAATCGCCGCCGGAGGGATGGTCGTTCCCCTTGTAGTAGCTCCACTTAGCCCCGCTCTCAATAAGTGTTTCGGCTTTGACCACGTTGCCGAACCAGGCGCCCGCCAAGACAACCAGCGTGGCCAGCGCAAACGGATTGATTTTCATTGCTGCTGGTTTATTTGCCTTTCTTTCGGTTCATCGCCATCACGCTCAGCCCGCCAAAGATCGTGCCGGAGCCGCCGGTGATGATGCGCTTCACCGGCAGGCCGGTCTTGGGATCCTTCTTCAGCGGATCATCGCTCATGCGCTGCTCGATCTCGAAGCGGCGAACTCTCTGTCCCTTCTTCCGCGGGATAGTCTGGTACGTGTAAATGGGCATAAAAGGTTACACTTTATAAGTCGCCCAGAAGCGTATCGGATCAGGCGTGCTGATCAATCATTTTCCCGTCCGCCTCGTAGGCGACGTAGGACGGTTTTCCGTTTTGAACCGTGACACAAATGAGGTGCCGCTTGCTCTCTGCCTTGGCCAGGTACCACAACTCGCCCGGCTTGGGCACCGCGCGGGTGTCAACGCCCCAGCAGCCGTCGCCGAGGTAAAGGATGCCTCTTTTGCGATCGATCCGGTTGGCCCGGAGCGGATGCGTGCGCTTGTAGGTGTGATGGTCATTCTCGAAAACAGCCGTGACACGATACTTGTCGAACAATGGACACCAGTTTTTGATGATCTTCTGCGCCAGCGCATTCTTGGACGAATCGTTGGTGCCCTTGGGCGGCTTGGCCGTGCCGTAGGCGGCCTTGTGATAGCACGGGAAAATGAAGGGCACCTTCCCGGCGCGCTTGGCCAAGGCCTGTCCAAGCCAGGCCGTCTGCTCCCCTTCGATTCGTTCGGTGAGATCGGAATCCAGAATGATCAGGCTCAGGTAGTTGCCGATGTCCATCGTGTAAAAACTGCGCTTGGCCGGCAGTGGAAACAGGCTGTAAAAATATTTCGCATCCTTCGGCTTTTTGCCGGTGCCGCCGGAGACCTCGTGGTTGCCGATCGCCGCGACTATCGGGATCAGGCAACCGTCCGATTTTCGCACACTGTTAAGCATCCACGACTCCAGCCAGTCGTCCCACTTGGCCACGTTGTTCTTGTTGGCATCGGCGTAGGCCAGGTCGCCGCCCAACACCGCAAACCACGGATTGAGCTGGGCCGCGCGCTGGTTCATCGCGTCCAATTTTTTTCGGCTGTGCATCATGTCGCCGCCGGTCACGAATCGAAAATTGGCCGGGAGTGTGCGCGGCAGGGTGTGAAACTTGAAGTACCGTCCGCCGCGAGTCGGCCCTTCGGAGCGGATCGTGAAAATGTACTCGGTGTCGGGCTTCAACCTCCGCAGTTCAACGTGGTGCATGATCCGTTTTTTCTGGTCGGCGAACAGATGCTTGAAACCCCGGGCAAGCGTCCACCGACTCCCGAGCGGCGCAGCGGAGCGGCGATACAACACGTAGTCGGCGCCGCGCGCATCGCCATCCATCCAGTTGACCACGAGGGTCGACGTGGGATCATAGCGCCAAGTGAGATACACCAGCGGCCCCTTGGCCAAGCGCTTGGCCAAGGCCCGGTAAGGCGCT
>QOAX01000111.1 GCA_003972865.1 Verrucomicrobiota bacterium
GCCCGGCCCTTTGGTCGGGACGTGGCGCAGCTTGGTAGCGCGCCTGGTTCGGGATCAGGAGGTCGAGAGTTCGAATCTCTCCGTCCCGACCATTTTTTCACCCTCACGAATTTCCGCAAAAACCCCGCTTGGCCGAGCGCTTGGCCGCTCAGCGATCCTTGTCCGCCTTGGGGTCGAACACATCCCGCAAACCGTCGCCGAGGAAGTTGAGCGCCATCAGCAACGCCGCCAGGCAGCCGGCCGGGTACACGATCATCCACCAGTAAACGCGGATCGGGTTGATCTGCGCCGCGCCCTCCGCGATCAGCGATCCCAGGCTCGCCCTCGGCGGCTGGATGCCCAGGCCGAGGTAGCTCAGGAACGACTCGTACAGCACCACCGCCGGCAGCGTCAGCGTCAGGTAAACAATCACCACGCCGACGACGTTCGGCAGGATGTGCCGCCACAAGATCGCCCACGTGCCGAGGCCAAGCGACCGTGCCGCCTCGACGAATTGCCGCTCGCGCAGCGCCAGCACCTGCCCGCGCACGATGCGCGCCATCGTCAGCCACGACACCGCGCCCAGGCCGGCGTAGAGCAACAGCATCCGAGCCGTCTCGCCGCCTTCGCTGCTGAAGGTTGCTTGCAGCCAATCCTGCAGGATCTCCTCCAGCGTCGTGATGATCACGATCACAAAAATGATCGACGGCAGCGAGTAGAGCACATCCACCGTGCGCATCAGCAGGTTGTCGCAACGCCCGCCGAGGAGGCCGGCCGTGGCGCCCCACAGCACGCCAATCACCAAACTCACCAGCGCGCCGACCAGGCCGACCATCAGCGAAATCCGCGTGCCGGCCAGCACGCGCCCGAACAGGTCGCGCCCGTGCACGTCGGTGCCAAACCAATGGCCGTCGTTCGGCGCGGCAAACTGCGCCTCGCTGTGCACGTCTCCCTGATTCGAGACCAGCGGCCAGGCCAACGACAGCACGATCAGGGCAAGCAGAAACACCGACGCCACCACCGCCGGCCGGTTGTCGCGAAAACGCAGCCAGGCGCGGCGGTTCGGCGACTCGCCGGTTTCCAGCGCTTGGCCAAGCGCTTGGCCGGATGGGTTCACTGCCTCAGCCATATTTCACCCGCTTGTCCAGCAAGCCGTACACAACATCGACCACCAGATTCAGCGCCAGCAACATCACGGAATACAAAATCACCAGGCCGACCACCATCGTGTAGTCGCGGTTGATCGAGCTGTTCACGAGGAACACCCCGATGCCGGGAATCTGAAACAGATTCTCCACCACGAACGACCCCACCAGCAGGTCGGCCAGCAACGGCCCGCTGTACGTCACCACCGGCAGCAGGCCCTCGCGCAGCGCGTGCCGCAGAATGATGGATCGTTCGCTCACCCCCTTGGCGCGCGCGGTGGTGATGAAGTCCGACTGCAGCGCCTGACTCATCCCCTCGCGGGCCAGCCGCGAAACCTTGCCGGCGAAGTAGGTGCCAAGCGTGACCGCCGGCAGAATCACGTGCCACGGCCCGCCCCAAAGCCCCACCGGGAAAACCGGCCACCGAATCCCCAGCAACACAATCAGCACCGGCCCCAGCACAAACGCCGGGATGCACACCGCGAGAATGGAAACGAAACTGCCAACATGATCCTGCCAGCGCCCCCGGCGAACCGCCGTCCACACCCCCAGCGGAATCCCAATGCCAAGCGCGAAACAGAACGACAGCATCCCCAGCGACAACGACACCGGCAACCCCTGCGCGATGATGTCGTTGACCGAATGGTTGCGATACTTCAGCGACGGCCCAAAGTCGCCCCGCACCAGTCCCCCCTCGAATGCCCGCCACTCGCCGTCCCGTTTTTCAAAGCCGATGCCGACGAATCGCAGGTACTGCTGCCACAACGGCTCGTCGAGGTGGTACTTGGCCTTGAGATTGCGCTCGATGTCCGGCGATGCCGGCGCGCGCTCCTTATCAAACGGCCCGCCCGGCGCCACGCGCACCAGGCAAAACGCGAGAAAACTGATCACCAGCACCAACGGCACCAACATCGCCACGCGCCTCAAAAAATAGGCCAAGCTCACGGGGCAACACCATGCCCGCGCACCCGCAACGCTGTAAAGCGCCGTGCAAGATGGTTCCACGCCGGAGGCGCTGTGACACCTCCGCCTTCAATTCGCAGCTAACCGGCCCGCTTGGCCAAGCGGGCAACTTGGGACACATTGTCCCTAACTTAGTCTTGTTTTGACTGTGTCATAATGTCCCTTATCTACTATTTACAAACGAATTATCGTTTTATTTGACCATTTTTTGACTTAATCGCTTGGCACGCGGTTTGCATTAACTGGGGCAGTTGGTTCGATAGAAACCGTTAACCTGAAAACAGAAAGGAAAATGATTATGATGACTTGTACGAAACGAAACACGAATCCGTTGAATGTGTTTGAGGATGTGTTTGGCACCCTGTTCAACGACTCAATCGGGAGCTTGGCCAAGGCCACCCAAGCCGGCGCGTGGAGCCCGGCGGTGGATATCGTCGAGTCGACCGACGCCTACACGCTGACCGCCGACCTGCCGGGCCTGACCAAGGACGACATCAACCTGACGGTGGAGGAAGGCGTGCTGACGCTGACCGGCGAGCGCAAGAGCGAGCACAGCGGGAGCAAGGAGTTCGGCCACCGGTACGAGCGGGCTTATGGCAAGTTCAGCCGCTCTTTCCAACTGGCCAGCGGTGTCGAGAACGGAAAGATCAAGGCCGAGTTTAAGAATGGCCTGCTCAAGGTCGAGCTGCCGAAGGTTGAGGCCAGCAGACCGTTCGAAGTTTCCATCGCCGAATAATCTGGATTGATTATCTGGACAATCCCCAAAGCGGAGCCAAGCGGCTCCGCTTTTTTTGTCGCTTGGCCAAGCGCATGGCCGGTGGAAGATTAAATGGAAGCCTACCGTCCGCGCCCGCGACGGCTGTCGCTCCCCCGGTTGCGTCCGTCGTCGCCGCCACGGTCGCCACGGTCACTCCTCCCGTCGCCCCGGCCCTGGCTGCTGAACCGTTCGCGCATCTGTTGCACGTACTTTTGTCGATCCGCATCCGACATGCTGGTGATGCGCTCCCGCAATTCATCCCCCGATGATCGTCCGCCGCCTCTTGAGCGCTTGGCTGCCTCCTCGGCTCGTTTCTTTTCGATGGAGGCCCTGATTTCGGCCGCCTTCTTGGCAGCGGCACTGGAGCTGGATGACTTGGAGGAGGAACTTCTCGAGGAGGTTCGGGGTGCCTTGGTCATCGATGTCTTGAAGGCGTCCTCCTCAAAACTCAGGCTGCGAAGTTCGCCAAACTCCCTGATGGTGACTTTCCCTGTTGCCTTGTCGATGGAGACGATCTCGATGCCGTCCTTTTTTTCGCCGGCCGCCAATTGCAGGTAGTTGGGGGGCTCGGCCTTTTTCTTGGTATCGATCAGCGCAAGCGCCGCGCGTTCCACGCCCTCGTGCCGGTAAATCCCGGTCAGCTTGATGTCCTCGCTTTTCGGAGGCTCGGGTGCGGTTTTGGGCCCGGGCGGCGGCTCGCTGGTGAGGTTAAACGCGTTGCGTTTACTGATGGTCAAATACGGGTTTTCGATCGATCGCACGGTCTCGACGGATGACAATAAAATGCCCAATACAGCCACCGCCAACACCGATTTTGCTCCGTTTTTAGCGATTATGCTCATTTCTAAAGCCACAATTCAGCCAACCCGAACACATGTTAAACGATATTCCGAGACAAATAGTTACGAAAAAACCGTCCCTTGGCCAAGCGAGGAGTTTATGCCTCCTCTATGCCAGCGCGTTTTTGATCACGTTGCCGTGGACGTCGGTCAGTCGGAAGTCGCGGCCCTGGAAACGGAAGGTGAGCCGCTTGTGATCCAGCCCGAGTTGGTGCAACACGGTCGCGTGCAGGTCGTGCACGTGGCATTCCTGATCGATCGCGCCAAACCCGAACTCATCCGTCTCGCCGACGATGTTGCCGGGCTTGATGCCGCCGCCGGCCATCCACATCGTGAACGCGTCGATGTGATGGTTGCGCCCCGCCGTTTGCCGCGCCTCGCTCATCGGCGTGCGGCCAAACTCGCCGCCCCAGATGACCAGCGTGTCGTCGAGCAACCCGTGCGCCTTGAGATCCTTCACCAGCGCCGCGCTGGCCTGATCGACGTCGTGTGTCACTTTGTCGAAGTCCTTGGTGAGAGTCTCGCCCGGGCCGCCGTGGCTGTCCCAGTTCGCGTGGTACAACTGGACAAATCGCGTGCCGCGCTGCACCAAGCGCCGCGCCAAGAGGCAGTTATTGGCGAAGCTCGGTTTGCCCGGCTCGATGCCGTACAGGTCGAGCGTCGCCTTTGATTCTCCGGAAATGTCCATCAACTCTGGCGCGCTGGACTGCATGCGGTACGCCATCTCGTACGAGGCGATGCGCGTGTTGATCTC
>QOAX01000319.1 GCA_003972865.1 Verrucomicrobiota bacterium
ACCCACGGCCCCTCGATATCCCTCATGCTGAGCCAGGCGGCGTAGTCGAGATGGTTGTCGGTCGGCTTGTCGAGTACGCTCAACGCGGCGCTGACCGACTGCTCGGTCGGCTTGCGGGTGATCGCCCGCAGGGCCGCCAGACGGGGACGCGGATGCTCGTCAGCGATGCGCTTGGCCAAGCGCGCCTCGGCGTCTGCGACTCGATCCGCCCACTCGTCCAGCACCTGAACAGCCGCGGTGCGCACCCGGCCGTCCCCGGCTTCAAGCAGCTTGTCGAGCAGCGGTTTATTGACGACATCCAATCCCTGGTAAATCCAAAGCGCCTCGAGTTGCGCCTGCTCTCCGCTCTGCTTGGCCGCCCATTTTTCCAGGTCGGGTAACACGCCGTCCACGCCGCGCTCCTTAAGGACACGCCGGGCCTTTTCTCGGTCAAAACCGTTCGGCGAAATGAGCCTGGCAAGGAGGGCTGAGTTGTCGAGTTGGGTGAGGTCGGTCTTTTTGACGAGCGGCCGATCCTTGAACGTCACACGCCAAATGCGGCCGTGGACGTGGTCGCGGCGTTCGTCGCGGAAGTCCACCTCGCCGTGCTGGATGATCGGGTTCGACCAGTCGGCGATGTACAGTGCGCCATCCGGCCCGAACTTGATGTCGATGGGTCGAAAATGAACGCTGCCCGAGCGCAACACATCCGGCATCTCCTGCGTAACGTAGCTCGAGCCCTTGTCACTAATCTTGAACCGGACAATACGGTGCGCTCGAAAGTCGCAGGTGATCGCGTCGCCCTGCCAGTCGTCCGGGAAATGCGAGCTGCGGACGAACTCGAGCCCGCAGAATTTGGGGTAACGCCCCGGGCTCACGCTGTCGAGCAACCGGGGCGCGCGGGCGTAGGTGAAGTACATCGCACCGGGCACACCGTAGCTGAGCCCCTGGCCCCCGGCGCCGTCGGTCACGAACGACTGGCCGAACTGGTCGTAGTGATGCCCCCACGGATTGCAGAAGCCGCGCAGGAAAATCTCGGCCTTGAGCGTCTCGGGCCTCAACCGCCACACGCCGCCGCTCTTGAGCCGCAGCACCTCGTGCGGTGTCTCCATGTGCGTGCGGATGTAGATCGACTGGTTGAAGTACAGCCGCCCGTCGAAGCCCCAGCGCAGCGTGTGCAAAATGTGGTGCGTGTCCTCTGTGCCGAAGCCAGACATCACCACGCGGCTGTCGTCGGCCACGCCGTCACCGTCCGTGTCCCTGAGGTGCAGCAACTCGGTGCTCTGGCCGACATAAACGCCGCCATCACCCGGCTCGATGCCGGTCGGGATCAGCAGGTTGTCGGCGAAGACCGTCGACTTGTCCGCCCGGCCGTCGTCATTGGTGTCCTCAAGAATGATCACCTTGTCGGTGGCCATTTGGCCGGGAAGAATCTGCGGATAAACCTCCGAACTCGCGACCCACAGCCGGCCCTTTGCGTCGAAGTTCATTTGGATCGGCTTGGCCAAGTGCGGGTTCTGCGCAAAGAGATTGACCTCAAGCCCCTCGGCCAAGTCAAACTTCGGCAACGGTTGCGGCTTGAACGGCTTGCGCCGGGCAACCGGCTCATTCTTGTTTGCTGCCTCGCTTGGCTTGATCTTTTCCCACTCGTCGGCGGGCATCAGCCTATAGCGGCGCTGGACGGTCTTGTTCAGCGCGAAGATCTCCTCCTCCTTCTGCCGGATGAGCGGGTCGAACATCGGCACTTCCCTGAAGTTGTTCCCCTGCTCGTGCTTGCGGAACCCCCAAAGGTAGGCCTGGTTTTGTGGACGCGACCGGTGGAAGAACAGTTCGTTCTTTTCCCTAATGAGTCTGCGGATCTCCTCCGCCTGGTCAATGTCCAGCCCGGCATCGATGAACGCCCCGCCCGCCCACTCCTTGGTGTCTGCTGTGAGTATTTCGACATTGTCAGCAGCAAGCGTGTATCGGCCCTCCGGCAGGCCGAGGAACTGAATCCGCCCGATGGCGGTCTGCTGGGTGAAAAGGTTCCCCTTTTTCTCACGTGCGAAGTAAGGCGGCAGCCCCTCGAACTGCCCGTCCAACGTCACCCCGTTGGCGGTTTTAGAGATGTTGGCCAGCTTGATGCCGTAGCCGCCGCCCCGCTCGGTTCCGTTGTCCATGATGCCAAAGCGGAAATTCGTCGCCGTCCAGTTAAATGAAAACTCGGCAGACGACGCCATCACCCAGTAACCATAGTTGCTCAGGTGAATCCCGTCCGTGGTCAGCGGCGGCGTGGGAGATCCGTTGCGGCGCCTCAGGTACCGATACAGGTCCACAAACCAGGCGTCGTGCTCCGTGGCCAAGTCTCCGATCGCCTCCCGGTATTTCTCCAGGGCTTTATTGTGCGCCTCTCCGCTTGGCAGCTTTCCGCCAAGATTCTCATGCGCGATAGGGCTCATGAACACGAGGCGCAGACGATTTTTTTTGCCGGCGCTGGCCTTGATATGCCCGACCAGCCGCCGGTAGTCCGACTTGAACTGCTCCAGCGTGCTGCCGTCCAGCGAGCTGGCCATACCATAGCCTATGATCGCCACCGTCGGCTTGATGTCGGTGATCTGTTTGCTCAACTGCAGCCATCCCTCGTTGGCCGGCTCGTGCCCGGCCTGCCGTGTCCCCAGACCGTCGCGGGCGATGCCTGCCGGCGTGTCGCCGCTCCAGCCGATGTTGTGGAAGTGCAGTTTCTTGCCGCTGTTCTGCACCGTGATCCGGTACTCCAGGTAGCCCTGCTTTTTGGCCTGTTCAACCAGGCCATCACCAATCAGTAGCACCTGGTCGCCGCCGATGAAATTGAGCTTTTGCGTCTTGCGCGGGAACGGCTTGAGCGCCGGCTTGGGCGGTGACTTGGGCTTTACGGCCGGGCCGGTCAGCGGCACCGGCTTGCTGGCCTGCTTGGGCTTAGCCGGCGGGGGTTTCAACCGCACCGGCTTGGAGACATTTTGTTTCTTCGGCTGGGGCGGCACTGGCGGCTTTGGAGCCTGGCCAAGCGCTTGGCCGGCCACGGCAATCGCAGACGCAGTAAGAACCAAACGGAATGACTTCATTGTGTTAATGCAAAAAATGGGGTTTACCTGCCAAGGATGGCGGCCTCGACGGCTTCCGCCATGACTCTGGCACCGGCGGCGTTGGGATGGATTTTGTCCGGGAACATCTCCGGCTTGCCGCTGAGTGCGGTGTACAGGTCGATGACCGGCAAGCCCTTCCGCCTAGCCAAGGCCCGCACCCTGGGGATGATCCCCTCGACGACGCTCTTCTCGTTGATGCCCCAGCGCGTCTGGTAAACCGGCGCAGGCGAGCACAGCCAAATCTTCGGCTTGGCCGGCAGCGCGGCAAAGTGATCAATCATCGCCTCGTAGTCTGCGGCGTAGTCTGCGGCGTACTTCCAATTCTGCGGCTTGGTGTCATTGGTGCCCAGCTTGATGACCACCACGTGCGGATTGAACTGCGTCGCCGCCTTGAATGCCGGCCGGTCCCAGTAACTGAAATCCCCCTTCTTCAGGAGGGTCGCCCCGCTGACACCGAAATTCCGAACCTCAAACTCCCCCCCCAGCGAGCGACCCAGCACGACCGGGTAATTGTCATTCTCCCGGTCCTTGATAGACGCGCCGAAAGTGATGCTGTCGCCCACGCAGGCGACCCGGATGGTTTCAGCGTACTCCGCGGGGGCAATCGCCTGGCCGCGCTTGGTACAAACCGTGGCACAGCCAACGGCGACGGCGGCCATCGACAAAATTGTCGTCTGCAGAAAAAAACAGTTCCTCATGCGAAAGGCCCAATGAAACGCAATCGACCGCCAACTGGCAAGCCAGCGTTGCGTCGCCGCTTGGCCAAACGCTTGGTTACGCTTGGGATAACGCCTGTTGGCGGGTAGGTTGTCGCGCCTATGGACGTGTTTGTCGCTGGAGGAGCCGGCTATATCGGCTCGATTTGCGTGGAGGAACTGCTCAATGCCGGACACGAGGTGACCGTGTTCGACAACCTGTCGGAGGGGCATCGTGTGGCAGTCGATGAGCGGGCACAATTCATCGAGGGCTGTCTCAGTGACCGCGGAACCATCCTCAACGCGGTCGCCTCCAGCCGGGCCGAAGCCGTCATGCACTTCGCCGCCTTCGCGCAGGTTGGCGAGTCGATGACCGATCCGTCAAAATACTTCCGCAACAACGTCGCCAACGGCATCAACCTGCTCGACGCAGCCGTCGAGGCCGGTGTGAAAAAATTCATCTTCAGCTCCACCGCTGCCACCTACGGCATGCCGGACACCGTGCCGATCACCGAGCAGGAACCCCAGAAGCCAATCAACCCGTACGGCGAGAGCAAACTGATGTTCGAGACGTTGCTCAAGTGGTACCACGAAC
>QOAX01000075.1 GCA_003972865.1 Verrucomicrobiota bacterium
CGCGCCCAGATCGCCGCCAAGGAGCGCGCGACGCTGTCGCTCGTGTTGCAAGACGCAGCAGCTTTTTCAGAGCTTCCCATTGCGACATTCGTCGATGCCGAGCAGCGGCGCCAAGGCTTGATCCTGTAGAATGCTGACGTCGAGTTGCTTGATCGGATCGTCCGGGTCGATCGCGCTTGGCTTGGGTCGCAGGGTGCGCCACAAGTCCTCAAGGTAGAGGCAGATTTCGTGTTTGCCGCCCGGCGTGGCCGAGCCGCTTTCCTCGATGTCAAACGCTTGGCCAAGCGCGGCGAGGAACTCGTCCGACGACTGGTCGTTGAGGTCACGCACGACACGGTTGTACGCCAGGATTTGCATTTGGTCGTGCGGGAAGAGCACGGTCAAAAACAGGCCGCTCGTTCCAGAGCCGGCGCGGCGCTTGGCCACCCGCGAGGCGGCGGCGCTGCGGTGATGCCCGTCGGCGATGTAGAGGCTCGGGATCGAGTCGAACCGGCTCGCGATGAACTGGGTGTCCTCCTCCGATGCCACCGTCCACGACGTGTGCTGCACGCCGTCTGGCGCGGTGAAGTCATGATCCGATTCGCCGCCGGCGATGCGATCAAACAACGCATCCAACTCCGCGTCGGCCGAATAGGTCAGGAACACCGGGCCGGTCTGTGCGTCGAGCGCCTCGAGGTGGGCGACGCGGTCGTCCTCTTTTTCGGGCCGAGTGAACTCGTGCCTGCGGATGGTGTTGTCGTCGTACTCGGCACAACTCGCCACCGCCACGAGGCCAAGCTGGCTGTGCCCGCCCATGATTTGCCGGTAGAGATAATAGTGCGCCCGCTCGTCCCGGCGCAGCGCCCCCCCGGCGATGAGGCGGTCGAGGTTATCACGGGCCTTGGCGTAAACGCTGGGGTCGGTCGGGGCGATTCCCTTGGGCAGGTCGATTTCCGGCCGGCTCACGTGCAGAAAGCTGTCCGGCCGCCCCTCGGCCATCTGCCTGGCCTCGGCGATGGACATGACGTCGTAAGGGAGTTCGCAAATATCAGAAGCCCGGCCGGAATCGGGCAAAAGAGCTGTGAAAGGCTTAACGGTCGCCATCGGCGCGGCACGGTAAGGGAGCACTTGGCCAAGCGCGACGAAAAAACAGAAGATCAACCTAACTCTTTGTTTTCGAAACACTTGAATCAACAACCCAAACGAACCGGCCTCGCGGTGAATATCTCTTGCTTGCAAATTCCAATGCTACGGAGCCTACTTCCTGCCCTTTTTTTACTCACATCAATGAACAACTACACCCATTCAAATCTAAGGAATGTAGCCTTGGTTGGTCATGCTTCGTCCGGCAAGACCATGCTTGGCGAATGCATGCTAGCCTGCTCCGGCAACATCAACCGGCTCGGCAGCGTGACCGAGGGCACCACGGCATCCGACTATCACAAGGCGGAGCAGGAGCGGCAGTTTTCCATCCACACGTCGCTGCTGCATGCCGAGTGGCTCGAGAGCCGTTTCAACATCATCGACACCCCGGGCTATCTGGATTTCATCGCCGAGAGCCGCGCGGCGCTGAAGGTGTCCGACCTGGCGCTCATCGTCGTCCACGCCACGCACGGCATCGAGATCGGCACCTCGAAAGTGTGGGACTACGCCGAGGAGTTCGGCTTGGCCAAGGCGGTGGTGGTCAACGGGATCGACGCCGAGAATGCGCAGTACCAGCCGATCCTGGAGGAGCTGAAGGCGACGTTCGGCAAGCGGTTCTTCCCGGTCAACATTCCGGCCAATCCCGGCCCGGGCTTCAACGAGGCGCTGGATGTGATCCGCAAGTCGAAGCTCACCTACAAGACCGACGGCAGCGGCAAATACGACGAGGCCAAGGTCTCCGGCGATGAGGAGGAACAGGTCGAGCGGTTGCACGCCCAGCTGATCGAGCTGGTGGCCGAGTCGGACGACACGCTGCTGGAAAAATTCTTCGACGAGGGCATCACCGAGGAGGAGCTTCGCGGCGGGCTGCACAAGGCGTTCCAATCCCAGATTTTTATCCCGGTCTTCTTCACCTCCAGCGAGACCAATGTCGGTGTGGCGCGGCTGATGGACTTCATCTCCAAGTACGCCTCCTCGCCGGACGACCACAAGGAAACCATCGCCAAGAACGGCGACGGCGAAGAGGTGACCGTCAGCCTTGACGACAACGAGGCCGCCGCCTTTGTCTTCAAGACCATCAACGAGCCCCACATCGGCGAATTGTCCTTTGTCAAGGTGATGGCCGGCACGCTCAAGGCCGGCGAGGACGTCGTCAACGCCAACACCGACGAGCCCCAGCGGCTGGGGCAGATGTTCATCCTCAACGGCAAGAACCGCGACAAGGTCGAGCAGCTCAACGCCGGCGAAATCGGCGCGCTGGTCAAGCTGAAGAACACCCACACCGGCAACACACTCTCCTCCCCCAAGCGCAAGGTCACCGTGCCGTCCATCGACTATCCCAACCCCAACATCCACGAGGCGCTCAAGCCAAAAAACAAGGGCGACGAGGACAAGATCGCCGTGGGGCTCTCCGCCCTGCACGAGGAGGATCCGTCGTTCCAGTATCACGTCGACTCCGAGCTACACCAGACGGTCATTTCCGGCCAGGGCGAACTGCATCTGCAGGTGGCCATGGAGCGAATCAAGGAACGGTTCAACATTGAGATGGAGCTGTCCGCCCCGAAGATTCCCTTCCGCGAAACCATCCGGAACAACGGCGCGGCAAAGTACCGGCACAAAAAGCAGAGCGGCGGCGCCGGCCAATTCGCCGAGGTGTGGATGCGCCTCGAGCCCACACCACGTGATCACGGGGTGGAGTTCACCCAGTCCCTGGTCGGCCAGAACGTGGATCGTGTGTTCGTGCCTTCCGTGGAAAAGGGAGTCAACAGCGCCTGCACCGACGGCATCCTCGCCGGCTACCGCGTGGTGGACGTGAAGATCGACTTTTACGACGGCAAAATGCACCCGGTGGATTCCAAGGACGTCGCCTTCCAGATCGCCGGCAAGCAGGCCTTCCGCGAAGCGTTCCAATCGGCCAAGCCGTGCATGCTCGAGCCCATCACCAAGATCGAGGTCAGCGTGCCGGAGGAATTCATGGGGGCCGTCATGGGCGACCTCTCCAGTCGCCGCGGCAAAATCCTGGGCATGGACGCGGAGGGGGCGTTCCAGGTCGTCCGCGCCGAGGTGCCGCAGATGGAGTTGTACCACTACTCCACCAACCTGCGCTCCCTCACCGGCGGCCGGGGCCTGCACAGCGAGGAATTCAGCCACTACGAGTACATGCCCCGCGAGCTCGAGAAAAAAGTGATCGCCCAAAGCCAAGCCAAGGACGACGAGTAGCCGATCAATGCACCAGCATGTCGGAGAGGGAGGATTTGAATTTGCGGTGGCAGAGGGCGAAGAGGACGGCGGTCGGGATGACCGCGAAGGTTGAGGCGGCCATCTGCACGCCCTGCGGGGTGCGCTGGCTGACGTCGTAGAGCTTGGCCAAGGCCAGCGGCAGGGTCTGCTGCTTGGGTTCGCTCAACACCAGCATCGGGATCAGGTGTTCGTGCCAGGCGAGGATGAAATGGATCATCCCGTAGCTGAGCAGTGCCGGCCAGACCAACGGTAGCACCGTCAAAAACACCCGCAGCTCCGCCGCACCACACACACGCGCCGCCTGCAGATACTCCTCCGGCACTTGTCGAAAAACCTGCGTGAAATAAACCACGCCAAGACCGGTCACCACGCCGGGCAGCATCACGCCAAGCAGCGAGTCGCTCAGGCCAAGCACGTTCACCCACGAGAACAGCGGCACGGCAAAGAGCTGCCGTGGCACGAGAATCAACGCCACGGCCAACACGAACAACAGACGCTTGCCAGAAAACGTAAACCGCGCAAAGGCGTACCCTGCCATCGCGGACAAAGTCACAGCGCCAAACGCCTGGCCAAACGAGACCGTCAGCGAGTTGCCGAACACGTCCCAAAACGGAACCCACTTGCCTTCAAGTAACTCGGCCACGTTCTGCCACTCGTAGTGAGCCGGGAAAAACGCACTGGTCAGCGGCTGGAAAAACTCGGCGTTAGTCTTGAATATTCCCAGCACCATCCACAGGAATGGAACGAACACCGCCATCAGAAACGGCCCGAGCAGCAGCAGCGACAACGCGCCGCGCGCAGTTTTGCCCTGCGCACTCATGCCGTTCGCCTCCGTAAAAAGAGGGCACCCCAAAGAGCCAACGCCAACAGGGGCAGCAGACTGACACTGATCGCCGACGCGGTACCGTACTCGAAGAACCGCGTTTTTTGGAACACATACGTGACCGTCAACAGCCCTGCATCCGCCGTGCCGCCGGA
>QOAX01000151.1 GCA_003972865.1 Verrucomicrobiota bacterium
ACGGCGGCGACGAGCGGCTTCATGCGGCGCTCCTCTAGGGTGACGGGATGTACAGTCGATCCTACCGCTGACCGGCAGGGGGTTCAACGGGGACGGGGGGTTACGAGTTCACGAGGGCCTGTTCTGCAATCTCTGCGTAACCAGCCCCTAAGCTCGACCAGTGAAAATACTGGACTTTGACTCGCAACGGAGGGAATATATCGACATGAGTCACGACATCATTAAAGTTTCAAGAAACACAGAAAATGCACCAAAAAGTTTGGTCTCTACACAAACTGTAGCTTTTTCTCATTATAATAATATTTCAGCTCAGTTACCTGTAGATCCTAAAATAGGTGCTATTATAGTCGGTGGCGTAAAAGAACAAGCAATACAGTGTTTAAACAACATTAAAGCTATTGTTGAAAGTACCGATCACGTGATGGATGATGTCGTTAAACTCAATATCTTCGTTAAAAACATCTCTGATATTGCATTAATTGACGAAGTTTATACAAGCTACTTCCAAGGTGCTTTACCAACACGCACAACTGTTGAAGTTGCAGCTTTACCGATGAATGATGCTTTAGTCCAAATTGATGCACTTATTTCAAACGGTGAAGGCACAGCGCCACAAGCACCATGTGCATTGATTAAAGTTTCAAGAAACACTGAAAATGCACCACAAGGTCTATATTCTCAAACTGCGGCTTTTTCACATTACAACAATCTTGCATCTCAATTACCTATCGATCCAAAAACAAGTGTAATTGTTGCAGGTGGTGTAGAAAAGCAAGCTGAACAGTGCTTAAACAATATTAAAGCCATTTTAGAAGGCATTGATCATGTTATGGACGATGTTGTTAAAACAACGATATTCCTTAAGAATCTATCTGATGTTGAAGCTGTAAACCAAGTTTGTGCGAAATTCTTCTCAAGCTATGTTCCTGCTCGCACAATTGTTAACGTTTCAGCTTTACCTATGGATGCATTAGTTCAAATCGATACCGTAGTTTCACACGGTGATGGTACTCCGCCACAGTTTCCTGAAGACACCCGTCTACTTGTTATTGAAGCAAACAATACTGAAAACGCACCAAAAGTGCCTTATTCACACACTGTTGCTTTTTCTCATTACAACCATATTTCAGGTCAATTACCTGTAGATCCTAAAACTGGTGAAATCGTTGCTGGCGGTGTAAATGATCAAGCAAGACAGTGTCTAAGCAATATCAAGGCGATTATTGAAAGTGTCGACCACGTTATGGACGATACCGTTAAAATCAATATTCAACTTAAAAATATCGCAGATCTTGATGCAGTAAACGATGTTTACACCACATTCTTCAATAGCGAACTACCAGCAAGAACTGTCGTTGGTGTTGCTGAAATTCCTATGGGTGCTTTAGTACAAATTGATGCGGTTGTTTCTAACTGTGAAGGTACACCACCACAAGCTTAACTAGCGCTGGATTATTAGACCTTTATATACTGAATTCAGCTCATAAAGATTAAGGGGCAGTTTCTTAGCAAGGTGCCGCTGTTCATTAGCGTCAACGAGGGTCACAGCTGACGCCTCCATCCGCTCCAGCGCTTGAGCCAATCGGACCGGCGCACTCCGCAGGTAGCGGCTCGTGGTCGTGATGTTCGCGTGACCCGGAAAGTCACGGACGTCATGTAGGTCAGCTGCGGACTCCAGCAACTGACAGGCGAACTCGCGCCGCAGGTCGTGGAAGTGGAGATCGCCGATACCGGCGCGCCGACAGGTGTTCCGCCACGCCGTCTTGATGCTCCCGATCCGCTCCCCCACCGTCAAAGCCGACAAGTTCTCCACCAAATGCGCTTGTAACGGGGCCGGTTCCAGTCGAATAAGAAACTACACGGCGGCCGATAAAAGTCCTCGACAGAGCATTCTCGATGGACAAATAGCCAGTTGGTGCCGTCCTTGAAGGTCGGAACAGATCTGGAAGGGAATGGGCGCCATGCCTGGACGTGGGAGACGATAGGCGGTATTAAGGGAAGGTAGTTCTGCGGGTGGATGAGTGAGGCAACTATGACAAGCATGGTTATCCTGATGAGGCGTGGCGTTGTTCTGGCGGGTGCAAGCGTGCTGGCGCTCGGCGTCAGTGGATACATCGGCCCGGAAGGCTCCGTCACGGCGGCACAGCAACGGAGTCGGCCCCAGCCAGACCCCACGACGCAGCTGCCCGAGCGCCTGGTGACCCACGAGCAGATGCTCGAGTGGTTCGAAGAGCAAAAGAACTGGGGCCGCTGGGGCCCGGACGACGACCGCGGCACGTTGAATCTGATCACGCCGGAGAAGACGAAGGCGGCCGTGGCGCTGGTGACAGAGGGCATCTCGGTCCGCCTCTATCACTTCCCGGACCCGGTCAACCTGGACGAGCCGATGCCGGACACGTCGAACATGCGGGTCCTCAACCGGCATTGGATACCCGGGCAAGACCCTGAGGCCACCGAGATCCGCGGCGCCGCCCTCGATGCGATCAGCTTCGCGACCCACGACGGCGGGAACAGCCATATCGACGCGCTCTGCCACTACCCCGTGAAGGACGAAGGCTACACGGAGAGACCCCAACGGATCTATGGCGGGCGTCCAATGATGTACACCGGCCAAGGGTGCATGGGCGGGGCGTCGATCGACAAGATGGGTCCGGGCTACGTGACGCGTGGCGTCCTCATCGACATGCCGTTGCTCAAGGGGGTGCCGTACCTCGAGAAGAGTCAGGCACTGTATGTGGAGGATCTCGAGGCGTGGGAAGAGTTCTCGGGAATCACCATCGGCAGCGGCGATGCGGTGTTCCTCCGGACCGGTCGGTGGGCGCGGCGCGAGGCGGAAGGCCCGTGGAATTACGGCGGCGAGACCGCCGGCCTGCATGCGTCGATATTGCCGTGGCTGAAGGAGCGGGACATCGCGATTCTCGGCGGCGACGCGGTGGCCGATGCCCAGCCGTCCGGGGTGGCCCAGCACAACCGTCCGATTCACGACATGTTGATACCGATGTGGGGGACGCCGACGATCGACAACGGCTACTACCTGGAGGTCGCCGAGGTCGCGGCCCGGTTGCAACGGTGGGAGTTCATGGTCTCCTGGACGATGATGCAGATCCCCAACGGCACGGCCACGCCGTTCATGGGGCTCGCGACATTCTGACGGTGATGGCCGGTTCAGCGCGTCGGGGTCTCAGACGATAGGCAACATTAGCCCACCCCTGTTGACATAACCCCCACTATTCGACCCCGCCCTCGGGCAGCACCTTCAGCGCCACATCCCGGTCGAGCTTCGTGTCCCGGGCCTGATACACCTCGCCCATCCCGCCTTCGCCGATCTTGGCGGTGACCTCGTAGATGCCGAGCCGGGTGCCGGGGGTCAGGGACATGGTGCAGGCTCATCCTACCGCTGGCGGGCAGGGGGTGCAATGCGGCTCACGCGGGTGCGCGGCGTCCGACTCATTGCGGAGGCGGCGGCCGCGTCAGCTCCTTTTTCGCCTCCGAGGGAGTCGAGCCGCGTATTGTGATCGCGTGTGCCGCGCCGTCTCCCGGTACGCGCCGAACGACTTGAACGGTTAAACGCCGGGCGAGGTCGTTCGACCAGAAAAGCCCAGACCATCGCCTACGTCGCCGTTTCCAGCGTCTCGCGCCCACGCCGGAGCACGCGGTCGTAGTGTTCCTCCAGTGCCGCGTTGACGCCCCGACACCCCACGGCAGACTTCTCCGTCCAATCCAGGTAGTCCATGCGCCGTTCAAGCGACCAACCCACCGGCTGGCTCTGGATAACGTCCCGCACATTGCAGGTCTTGTCAGCCAGCTTCAGGCACTTCGCCCGGTCGGACAGATGCGGGCCGTGCTCGACCTGGAGCCTCTTCCGTTCCTGTTTCGGGAGACTCTTGTCGTCACTAACCTCCTGAACGAGGTGACACACATCAGTGCCGAATCGGTCTTCCAGTTCCGCCGCCGTTGTTTCGGTGTCTTCGAGCGTGTCATGCAGAACAGCGGCGACCAACGTGACCATGTCGGTGATGCCGCCGACCGTGGCCAGTGTGTGGGCCACTCCGATGACGTGGTTGACGTATGGCGTGTCGCCTGTGCCCTTCCGACGTTGACCGCGATGTTTATGTGCCGCGAAGTCGAGTGCGGCGAGCAAGTGTGCTGTATCAGCCATGTCGGTTTCCTCGTCGTCACGCAGAATCAGGCGGACTGAGTTCGCCGCGGCTCAGGCCGCTTCTGCCCAGTCTCGGCACACCGCCTCTGCCTGCTCGATGACCGTCACCCACAGTAGGTTGGCCGCAGAACGCCCAGAAGAAAATACTCGAACC
>QOAX01000238.1 GCA_003972865.1 Verrucomicrobiota bacterium
CGCGTAGACCGGGGTATACAGGTCTTCCTGAACCCGGGCCATCAGCAGGTCGTACCACGCCTTGTGGGGGGCGATGGAGTGTTGCCGCACGGACGCGAGGCCACGGTCGATGCGCTGTTCGAGCCAAGCGAAGTTCGCTTCGGACCAGACCTCTCTCTCTCGCCAGTCCTTTCTATGGACGTTGAAGTAAGCCGCCATCTCCTCGCAGACCTTGATGTTCCGGCTGCTGCTCACGCTTTTGTAGAGCCTGTTGAACATATTCCCAGGAATGCCCCATTCAGGCTCCGGCTCGTTGAGCTTGCGCTGGGCGCGCTCGTCATCCCCGTAAGTGTTGACGAGCTTCAAGCTGTTCTCGAAGACCGTCATGGCTGCGGCAAAGCCGACCATGAAACACCGTGCCCGGGTGTCGGGGTCACGCACCGACTCGAAACCGGAGTAGGTGGCCAGCAACCTGAGCAAAGCCGTCCGGTAGCGGAGATAGCTTCCGAACAGGGAGCGGATTTCGTCGCCCTCTTCCGGAAGGTAGTAGTCCCGGTTCTCCGACTCGAACTTCTTCGCCCGGACCTCCCGGAAGACTTCGGTCTTCCGCGCCAAATCGTCGATGCCCTCGGAAGCCGTCTTCAAACGCTTCAGATCGCTCCTGATCTGTGCTTCGAGATGTTCCCGCGACATGCCTCGCAAAACCGAGGGAAACAGCTCAGCGGGACTCGGCTGAGGCGCCGAAACGTGCCCCAAGTAGTAACCCATGGTGAAGGTCAGCAGAAACAAGAATCCCAGCGCCGTCAGCTTGCCGCGCCGCCAGATATTCGCCGGTTTAACCTTGTCGCGGATAAACCGGCGCCCAGCAAGAATCGAAAAGACCAAGGCTCCCACGCCAGTCACCGCGGTGACTCCCAGATAGATCGGCCCCGGACTGGACAGCAACTCCCTGGCGGCGAGGCCGACCAGCAGAAGAGCCGTGGCGACGGAAAAGGCCGGCGCGGCGCGCGCGACCCCGTTGCTTCGCGAGGCCTGTATCATCTTTAGGACGCCGAGGTGGGTAATGGTCAGTGTGGCAATGCTCGAAACCCACCAGATCCGCCAGATCGCGGGCTCCGTTCGCCAGCCCAGGCCCCAGACGAGGAGGAGGTAGAACGTCAGCGAGACTCCGAGCGCGACGCTGCCCAGGATCATCACCGGACGGTTTTCGGAATAGCAACCAAGCAGCAAATCCAGCAGGGCACCGCTGAAGCCGAATCCTATGAACGTCAGTAGGAGTTGCAGCCGGATCTCGCCAAATGACCGGAGGAGAACCGCGGCTACGAGCAACGCCACCGTCGCCACGAAGAAAAAGGCTGTGATAGTTCGAATGGCGTGTCTTGTTGTGATTAGGAGTTGTTTCATTTCAATTCTTTACTCCTTTTGCCGCCGTGTTTGCGGAACTGCTTTCTCTCTTTGTCTGCATGAAATCTATTAACCACGTGAACCAGAGTTGATCCCGGATTTCGGTCTTGATTGATATCCGATCGCCGATGCCTTTTTCCTTATACGCATCTTGGACCATCAATCCATTGCGTGGATCGTGGTTGTTGCTGCCTGGCGCACTCCTGTAAATCAGATAGGAGGGAGGCGCATTTTTGTGCACCAAGGCTGCGGGCAGTTTTCCCCCTCTGGGAAGGGCTTGCATGCTATAGACGCCCCGAACCTCTTTCCACCGTTCCATGGCTGCTGGAAAGGAGCCCATGCTTCCAAGCGAGCGCCCCCCGATAAAAATATTCCGGGTATCGATATTGTATTTCGTGGCATTAGCCTTGACGAAATCAAGCATCTTGAGCCAGGGCTCCTTCTCACTGATATCCTGTGATCCACTATTATCAGTATCATTGGCTTCAATGCTAAAAAATGAAAAGCCCGCCTTATTGCATAACGACAATGCCTTCGTTGGAATACGCTTGTAAGTCTGCCCTTTGGCATGTCCCCAGATATAGACCGGCGTTGGCTGGTTGCTTTTGGCCAGGTACATATCGATCAACTCCTGCCCAGTCCCATAAGGCACCCCGGCATGTGTCGGCTTGGGTCCCGGGCTCTGCCCCCGGCTGCGCCTGCGGATTAGTCGTTTTGAAAGGGTCTCGAGTTCACCTCGGTCAAGAAAGCCATCCTTATTTGCATCGTTTCGGTTGAAACTGGTTTTGAGTTGACCGGTTGTCTCATCGACTGCGAGTTTTCCATCTCCATTTTTATCCATAATAAGCCAGCGAGTTATTAGCTCCGCCGGGTTCCTGCGAATGCGAGTTCCAGTTTCAGTTTTATTTGGCGTCTTTGCCTTTTGCGATTTTACTGGCGAGGGCTTCTGCAACTGAGGAGTGCGCGACTCCTGTCCCTGCACCGATAATGACAACAGCACGGCTGCGATTGTTTTGAGTAGGAGGTGTTTCATTTCCCTTCAGCTTTCAATTTTTCACCCGTCTTACCGCCGTGCTTGCGGAGGAGGTCGGCGACCTCTGTGGAAGCAAATGGATTTTTTTGAGGGGTAGCAAAATCCAGCGGTGTATTGCCTTTGTATTCACCTAACTCAATCTTCGTATTCACATCCGCACCTTTGGCGATAAGGAGTTCAACGGTTTCCTTGTGACCCATCATAGCCGCAGGATGCAAAGGAGTCGATCCATGAACATCCTTCACCTCCACATCCGTGCCATGAGCCAAGTGCTGTTTGACGGCTTCGATGTTTCCGTATGTGGTAGCTTCGTGAATTGAGATGTCTGGTCCTTTGGCTGTCGATGGTTCTGGTATTGCAGCTTCGGCAATTGGTTCAACTGGTATCGCTTCCACTGGAGGAGACGACGGCTGCGCTGGCGCTTCTGCAATGGGTTCAGTTGGTAGCGCTTCTGGTGACTGCTGCGCCTCACCACACCCCACCAAGAGCACGGCTGCGATTGTTGTGAGTAGGAGGTGTTTCATTTCCCTTCAGCTGTCTTGCCTCCTTGTTTGCGTAGGATGTTAACGATTTCGGGAACTTTCCATCGTATGGCATTGTCCAGTGGAGTACGTCCTAACTCATCAATGGCATTTACTTTCGCGCCTTTAATTAAAAGAAATTCGGCCACTTTTATTTGATCTGCAGCAGGATGTGCTTCGCGTGATTTTCCACGAAGATTTTCATCACCTCATCATTCGATTGCCTGATAAAGGCATCAAACTTTGTATAGAACTCGTTCAGGGACAAACCCATGTGCTTTTCAAAAGCCGCGGATTTTCCAATGCGAGGGATATCAAAATACCAACTCTTCAGGACGGTAACTTCAGCGACGCCCTGAACGTGGATGAGATAGGCTGTTGCCCAGGCTCCCAGCATGTAGTAGACCTGTGCAGACCCTCCTGTCTCCCAATAGGTTTCGTCATCCAAGCGCCAGGTTTTCCCACCCGATATAAAGTCGTTTATGCCCAGCTCCCCAATATTGCCTCCCGTCTTTCTCAACTCCAGCATGTAGCTTTTCAAATCGACTAAGTTGAGGTTCTCCATAAACTTCGCGGAACTATACGTTGCCATTCCTTCGGCCATCCACGAGTTTAGATTGCGGTCGGAAGTCCGCTCCTGATACGAATCGCAATGGGCGATCTGAAAAACGTGGTGGTATTCATGCAGTGCTCCCCACGTGTTTTCGATGGGATCGTTCTCTCGTCCCTTGGCGTTTGTGGTGACATCCTCGTATACACGTCGTGGAGGTTCACTCCAGGTCAACCCACCTTCCGCCTTGCCAGCCAAGACAGCGTCTATTTCCGCAACAATATTAGGCCGATTGAGAAACTCCTCTATTTGTTCCTCGACCGCAGTCAACACACTCGGGTTGGCTCTACTTTCAGCTCTTTTCAAATAGATGTCTCTGATGCTTTGCTCATTGCCGGGCCCAAGCAAGTAGATGTAATACGGTCCATAGTTTCCGAAATAGTCGATGGCATACTTGAGGCCTCGCTGATAATTTTTAACCAGCGAGCCGTCCGCATTAAGTCCATCTGCGACAAACAACACAGGCTCTATGTCCGTTTGTCGGGCGAGGTCTTGCCTGCCGTCATCAATTGAATGAGCCAGCGGCGGCGGATCGCCACTCGGCCCACACCCCACCAAAAGCAAGGCTGCGATTGTTGTGATATGGAGGTGTTTCATTTCTTTTCAGATTTCTTGATCAACAATTCTTTATGCTTGGTGCTATCGAAATCACCTAACCTTCCATAGGCCTCTACTTTACCATCTTTGAATCGGATAAAGGCTTCAAAAGTTCCATTACCATCAAGCAAGCGATTG
>QOAX01000073.1 GCA_003972865.1 Verrucomicrobiota bacterium
CTGTGGTGGTAAACATCTGAAGTTCAACGCCTTCTGGCTGTTCGATATCGGTGGCCGCGCGGCCGCGAAGTAGCGTCACCTCGTGCCCGTCGCCGGTCAGGTGCTTGGCCAAACCAGTGCCAAGCCGGCCGGTCGAGTGGTTGGTCAACCGGCGAACCTTGTCAATCGGCTCGTGGGTCGGCCCGGCGGTGACGATGCAGTGCATGGGGCTTGTCGCTTGGCCAAGCTCCGTCGATTACGGCAGCGTTTTCGAGGCCATCATCTCGCGTAGCTTGAATGCATCGCTCGTTGGCGGTTGGCAGGCCGAGCCGGTGCAGAGGTACACGGCTGACTGTTTTTCCTCCGGCAGCGTCTTGGCGAATTCCTCCACCGGCCCGGTGACGCCGAGCACGACCTTGTTCGGCTGATAGGCGGCGTGCGCGGCGGCAATCAGATCGCGCGCCCCGCCGGACTTTGGGTCGCCGGTGATCACCGCGCGGCGCGGTTCGTGCACGAGGAAGTCGAGCGCCTGCAACAGGTACGGCACGGCGCTTGGCCCGTTGGTCATGTTTTCGCTGAAAAGCAGCAGCGTCTTCTCGGCCATGTCGGTGTATTCCTTCCGGTCGGTGATCTTGCCGAGCCGCAGCAGCGCGAGCGCGGCCACCGAGTTGCCGGAGGGCACCGCGCCGTCGTAGTCCTCCTTCACCTTCAGGATGAGGTTCTGCGTGTGGACGCTCTGCCAAAAGCCGCCGTTGGCCTCGTCGTAAAACTTGGCCTTCATCGTGCCGACGAGGTCGATGGCAAACTGCAAATGTTTCGGCTCAAGCGTGGCTTCGTAAAGGTGCAACACGCCGTCGAGCAGGAAGGCGTAGGCGTCGAGCAACTGCACGTCATCACGTTTGCCGTCGCGCCAGCGATGGTAGAGTGTCCCGCTCTCGGCGTCCCACAGTTCGCGCTGCAAAAAGGCGAGGTTCGCCTCGGCGGCCTCGAGGTATTTCGGCTCGCCAAGGACGACGGCAGCGCGGGCAATCGCGCCGAGCATGAGGCCGTTCCATGAGGAGAGAATCTTGTCGTCGAGGTGCGGCCGCACGCGCTCGGCCCGGACGGCGAACATTTTTTTATTCGCCGACTCGAGCAGCTTGCGCTCGTCGTCGCTGAGGTTGGGATCGACGATGCTGAGGACGTTCTGGCCCTTGAGCGGGTCGGGATCGCTGTGGTCCTCGAAGTTGCCGTGGGCCGTGATGCCGTAGCGGCGCTTGGCCAGGGCGAACTCTTCCGGGGTGAACAGTACCTTCAACTCGGCCTCGGTCCAGCAGTAGAATTTGCCCTCCTTGCCCTCGCTGTCGGCGTCCTCGGCGGAGTAGAAGCCGCCATCCTTGTGGCGCATGTCGCGCAGGATGTAGCGCAGGATGTCGCGGGCGACGTCGGCGTGCCTTTGCTCGCCGCTGATGAGGTGGGCGTCGAGGTAGAGGTGGAGTAGTTGCGCGTTGTCGTAGAGCATTTTCTCGAAGTGCGGCACGAGCCATTTTTCATCGACCGAGTAGCGGGCGAAGCCGCCGCCGATCTGGTCGTACATGCCGCCGGCCGCCATTTGGTCGCAGGTGTGCAGCACCATGCGGACGCCGTCCCGGTCGCCGGTGCGGTGGGCGTGGCGCAGCAGCATCAGCGGCAGGCTGGGCCGGGGGAACTTGGGCGCGTTGCCGAAGCCGCCGAAGCGCGGGTCGTATTGGGACTTGAACTGGCTGACTGCCCGATCCAGCCAGAGCGGATCGAGCTTGATGTTGGCCTTAGCTTTCAGCGCGATGCTTTCGCCGATTCGCTGGCTGATGTCGTTGGCCGAGGCCAGAATATCGTTGCGCTGTGTCTTCCACGCGTCGGCGATCTGCCGTAGCACGTCGGTGAAACTCGGTTTGCCGAACTTGGCTTCCGGCGGAAAGTAGGTGCCGCCGTAGAACGGCTTGAGGTCAGGCGTGAGCCAGACGTTGAGCGGCCAGCCGCCGCTGCCGGTCGTGAGCTGCACGAAGGTCATGTAGATTTTGTCCACGTCCGGCCGCTCCTCGCGGTCGAGCTTGATGCTGACGAAATGCTCGTTCATCACCTTGGCGGTCGCCTCGTTCTCGAACGACTCGCGCTCCATCACGTGGCACCAGTGGCAGGTCGAGTAGCCGATGCTCAACAGAATCGGCTTCTGCTCGTCGCGCGCTTTTTTGAACGCCTCCTCGCCCCAGGCGTACCAGTCCACCGGGTTGTGCTGATGCTGCTGGAGGTAGGGCGAAGGCTCCTTGGCCAGGCGGTTGGTGTGTTTTGGCTTGGGTTCCTCTTGGGGCGGGGCGGATTCGGTCACGGTGAGCTGGGGTTGCGCGGACTTGGCCTCCGCCGGTACGGCGGCGGCGGTGTCTGTTGAGTCGCTTGGCTGGCAGCCGGTCGAGGCAAGGCCTGCTAGGGCGGCGCTTAGTACGGTCAAAGTGGGTCGGAGCCTTTTCACGGCGGGCAACCTTACGGCCTGTGTGGTGAGCGGCAAAGCCGGAAAATACTCAGCTCAGCTTGGCCAAGCGGGCGACGAACGACTCGGCCATACGCTCGATATTGAACGTCTGCACGGCGGCTTGGCGACCGGCGGCGGCGTACTTGGCCAAGCGCTCGCGGTCGAGCAGCAACTGCCCGATTGCGTCGGCGAGAGCCTGCGGGTTGTCTTTTTCGCAAATCACACCCGCTCCGTTGCCTTCAACGATCTCCGGAAAACTGGCGTCGTCGGGTGCCACCACCGGCACGCCGCTGGCCATCGCCTCGACTACATACAGGCCGAACGCCTCGCCGTACGGCACCGGTACGCTGAGCACGGTGAGCCCACGGTAGAATGCCAGCTTGGCATCGCGGTCGAGGTTCGCCCGGAAAGTCACCTCGCCGAGCAGCCCGGCGGCCCGGAGTCGCGCCTTTTGTTTCTCGACGAATGCCTTGTCGCCTGGCTGGCAGCCGCCGCCGATCGCCAGCTTGAGTCCCGGTATGGGGCCGGTTTGCTTCAAGCGGACAAACGCATCGACGAGTGCGTCGAGCCCCTTCTCGGGACACATGCGGGCGAAGTAGCCAAGCACCGGGGGGTCGTCCGGCAGGTCGCTCGGCTCGAAGCCGTCGAGGTTGATGCCGTTGTTGATATGCTCGAGCTTGGTGGCGGGAATCCCGGCGCGCTGCGCCATGGCGTCGGCGTAATAGCGGGTCGGCGCGATGAACAGGTCGATGTCGGCGACGCGTTTGCTAAGCTCGGCCCACGTCTGCTCGCGCTGAGGGCTGGGCAGCGAGTCGAGAAAGGCGTCCTCGCCCTCGAGCAGGCAGACCACCGGCACGCCGAGCTCCTGCCGGATGCGCTTGGCCAGACCGGTGATCAATGCGTTTGAGAGGCAGACGACATCCGGCTGCTCGTGTTCCTTGAGCCAGGCGATGAGCTGCTCGAGTTCGCGAGCCTGGTTACCCGCCTCGCCGCGCATCATCGAGAGTGTCAGGTCGCCGGCTTCCGCGCCTCGGGTTTTGCCGGCGAAGTTTCCAAGCCAGTTGAGCAGCCGCCCGGAGGTGAGCATGCTCCGAAGCCAGTTCGGCGCTTTTTGGAAGCAGTTAAATTTCTGCGCGAGGTACACGTTCAACCCGCTGAAGAAGAGCGGCGTGCCCTCGCTTTGATCCGCCTCATCCAGCGTGAGCGGGAGGTACAGCGGAACCATCAGCGCATGGTGACCCATCCGCCTGAGCTGCGCCACGAGGGCGTTGTCGCGGAAACAGTTTCCGCAGTACATACCCCCGGCGCCGGGTGTGATCTGGACGATGTTCAAGCCGCCGACTTGCTCCCCCGGAAGGCCGGGAGTCTTTCCGAAGGCATCCTGCTTGGCCAGCAGAAACGCAGGGGATGTCGTGCAACTGAAAACTTGAAAGCCGGCTTGGCCAGGCGCACCGTCTGCCGACCAAGCAAATGACTTGTCGCAAGTTTACCATTACGCTCGCGCTATGCCTGACTGCCGCCGCCCACCCCCTGGCCAAGGCGTCCGGCCAAGCTGCGGTAAGCCCGGCCAAGGCGAATGTCCTGCTCATCGTCTCTGATGACCAGGGCTACCGCGACCTCGGTTGCTTCGGCTCCGGCGACGTGCAGACGCCGCACCTCGACCGACTCGCTACGGGTGGCATCAGGCTCACCAGTTTTTACGTTGCCTGGCCCGCGTGCACGCCGTCGCGCGGCGCGCTGCTCACCGGCCGC
The DNA here is from genome assembly GCA_003972865.1 of Verrucomicrobiota bacterium. GTDB lineage: Bacteria > Verrucomicrobiota > Verrucomicrobiia > Limisphaerales > UBA1096 > UBA1096. The sequence continues at coordinate 4,217 of QOAX01000073.1, forward strand.
TATCCGCAGCGCAACGGCGTTTACGACATGAT
>QOAX01000039.1 GCA_003972865.1 Verrucomicrobiota bacterium
GCGGCGACAACTCCTCGATCTGAAACTCGACCATCGGCAGCAGCTCGTCCGGCTCGCATTCCGGCAGCTCGACCACACGCAAAAAAACCTTCTCCGGCGGTAGGGTGGCGATGTTGAGCTTGCGGCTGAGCAGGTCGCTCCAGTCCTTGCCCACCGCCTTGGCCGGCGGATCGTCACCCTCGGCCACGCGCAGGTCGCCGGTGAGCTTTACCTTTTTCGACGAGACGGAGAATTGACACAACCGGCTCCCCTCGGTCGCCGGCTCGAGCAAATTGCAACTGCTCCATTTGGTTTTCTTCCCTGCCATGCTGCTAGTTTTTCAAATGCTCGTCGGACATGGTTACTCGCAGAATCTCCTCAATGGTCGTCTTGCCATCGACCACCTTCTGCCAACCGTCGTCGCGCAGGGTGCGCATGCCCTCGCTGATCGCGGCCTGGCCGATGATTGACGACGCCTCGCGCTTGAGGATCAGCGGCCGGATGATCTCGCTCATCACCAGCATCTCGTAAATGGCCAGCCGCCCCTTGTAGCCCTGCTGGCGGCAATCCTCGCAGCCGGTCCCGTGATGAAACGTGCCGGACTCGATGATGTGCTCGGGGCAGTTGATCTGCCGCAGATAGTCGCGGTCGATCTTTTGCTCCTCCTTGCAGTTCAGGCAGATGGTGCGCACCAGGCGCTGGGCCATGACCGCCTCGACCGACGACGCCACGAGAAACGGCTCGATGCCCATGTCGATCAGCCGCGTGAACGCGCCGGGGGCATCGTTCGTGTGCAACGTGCTGAAAACCAAGTGACCCGTCAGCGCGGCCCGGATGGCGATGTCCGCCGTCTCGCCATCACGAATCTCACCCACCATGACCACGTTCGGATCCTGCCGCAGGATGTGCCGCAGGCCGGTGGCAAACGTCAGCCCGATGTCCGAGCGCACAGCGATCTGGTTGATGCCCTTCAGCTCGTACTCGACCGGTTCCTCGATGGTGATGATCCGCTGGTGCACGCACGGAGTTGATCGTGCTGAGGAAGGCGTAAAGCGAGGTGGACTTGCCGGAGCCGGTCGGCCCGGTCACCAGAATGATCCCGTGCGGCTTGACGATGAGTTCGCGCAGGATGGCCTCGTCCTTGGGGTCGAAGCCCAGCTTGTCGAGACTCATGAAAATGGTACCGCGGGTCAGCAAACGCAGCGACACGCTCTCGCCGTAAACGGTCGGCACGGTAGAGACACGGATGTCGAGTTCCTCGCCCTTGATGCGGACGTTGATTCGGCCGTCCTGCGGGAGGCGTTTCTCGGCGATGTCCATGCCGGACATGACCTTGATGCGCGAGATGAGCGAGGCCTGATACCGCTTCAACTGCGGCGGCATCGGCGTCTGGTGCAGGATGCCGTCCACGCGGTAACGGATGCGGAATTCATCCTCGGCCGGCTCGAAGTGAATATCGGTCGCCCGATCCTTGAACGCCTCCCAGATGACCTGGTTGATGAACTTGATCACGCTGGCGTCCTGGTCGCCCTCGGTGATTTCCTTGTCCTCGTCGAAGAAAATCTCAAACGGCTCGTCGTCGTCCTCGAGTTCCTCAAGCGTCTCGGCGCCGACGCCGTAAAATTTCTTGAGCGCCTTTTCGATTTCGCTGCGCGGCGCCAACGCCAGCTTGATGGTGCCGCCGGCGTTGAACTGCACGGCATTGATCATTGCCGAGTCGAACGGGTCGCTGACGGCCACCTCGAGCGTGCCGTTCTCGGCGTGGATCGGCAGGACGAAATGCTGGAAAGCCACCTTGGTGGTCACCCGCTTGCGCGCCTCGGCGGACGGGCTGATCTCTTTCAGGTCAACGAAACGCAAATCCATCGCCTTGGCCAAGCGCTCGAGGAAGGCGTCCTCGGCCAGCCCCTTTTCCCGGGCAAAAAACGCCAACAACGGTTCCTCGGAACCGTTTTCAGCGGCCACACGCCACTCCTTGGTCAGGTCCGAAAACTCAACCGGTGTGGCCAAATCGGCGTCAGCCAGAATCTGTTTGATCGATGTAAGTGCCATTGTGCTGGCAGCAAGTGAACGGATAAACAGCGGTTTTCGGCAAAAGTTGCGAAAAAAGAGACTAAATAACGCCCTCCCAGCGGGATGGGCGCTTCCTTGGCCAAGCGATGCGCCCCCCCCCTACTCCCCTGTAAGGATGGTCAGGAAATTCTCCAGCGCCGGGGAGAGGGCCTTGCTTTTCTTGTGCACCACCGCGACGGGCCGGGCGAGTTGCACATCGCTGAATTTCACGCTGGCCAGGCTGCCCAGCTTGACCTCCTGCGCCACGGTGACCTCCGGCACAATGGCCACGCCTGTGCCAATCTCCACCGCCCGTTTGACGGTCTCGATGTTGTCGAACTCCATCACCGGGTTGACCGCGATTTTCTTCTCCCGCAGCACACGGTCGATCCCCCGACGGGTCGGGATGTCGATGTGAAAGCCGACCAGATTTTCCCCCGCGATGTCAGCGAGCTTGATTTGCCCGCGCTTGGCTAAGGGATGCCCCGGCTCGCAAATCAACACCAGCGACTCCTCCATCAGCGGGATGATGTTCAGCTTGCTGTCCTTCCCCGGATAGGCCACGAGGCCAAGGTCCACTACGTTGCCCAGCACGTCCTCGAGGATCTTGTCCGCATGGCTGTACTCGACGTGCACGTTCACGGTCGGGAATTTTTTCAGGAACTTTTTCAGGAACGGCGGCAGCGTGTGCAGCCCGATCGAGTAGATCGTCGAGACGCGAATGTTGCCCGACACCACGTTTTGCAGCGACTGCATCCGGCTGGTCAACGCCTCGAAGGTGTTGATGATCTCCTTGCTGTGGTCGTAGAGCAACTGACCCTCCTTGGTCAGCCGAAACATTTTCTTGCTGCGCTCGATCAGCAGCGTGTCGAAATGTCTCTCGAGCGAACTGATCTGCTGGCTCACCGCCGACTGCGTGATCTGGTTGATCCGCGCCGCGCTGGTGAAGCTCCGGCTTTCGGCCAGATCGCAAAAAACCCTCAGGCTCTCGATCTGCATAAGCCCAGTTAAATTGAAAATCTGCCTGAGTCAAACATTCTTAATGCAACCAACGGGCACGGCTGGGATTGACCGCTGCCCGTTTGTCGCCGTTTAATCAGCCCGCCGGATGGGGCGCTGACTCAACGAATGTATCATATCACCCGATTGCCCAATGGACTCCGATTAGCCACGGCCGAGTTGCCGCACATGGCCAGCGTCAGCCTGGGCATCTGGTCGGCCGTCGGCAGCCGCTGTGAACGTGCGGGCGAGACCGGCATCAGCCATTTCCTCGAGCACATGCTTTTCAAGGGCACTCGCCGCCGCTCTGCCGCCCAAATCTCGCAGGAGGTCGAGGGTATTGGCGGCTACATCAACGCCTGCACCAGCGAGGAGAGCACCTGCTACCACGCCCGCGCCCACGCCAGCCAGGCTGCCAGGCTGATGGATGTGTTGGCCGACATTTATCTTAACCCCGTTTTTGACCGGCGCGAAATCACCCGCGAGCGCCGCGTCATCAAGGAGGAAATCGCGATGACACTTGATCAACCGTCCCAGCACGTGCTCGAGTTATCCGACGAGATGCTCTGGCCCGACCAGCCACTTGGTCGCTCCATCGCAGGCAACGAGCGCAGCCTCAACCGCACACGCCGCAGCGAACTGGCTGGCTTCCACACACGCCACTATGTCAGCGGATCCACGGTCGTGGTCGCTGCCGGTGACATCCGCCACCGTGATCTGATCGACTTGGCCAAGCGCTTGGCCAAGCGCGTCCCCACCGGGAGCCGGTCGAGCTGGTTCCCCGCCGTGAACGGCCAAGTGCGTCCACAGATCAAGCTGTTCACCCGCGAAATGGAGCAGATGCAGTTTGCGCTGGGCATCCGCACCTGTTCACGGCACGACCCAAGACGGTTTGCCCTGCGGCTGGCCAACGTGATCCTGGGGGAGAACATGAGCTCGCGCCTGTTCCAGTCCATCCGCGAGGAACACGGCCTGGCCTACAGCATCTACTCGACGCCCAACTTTTATCACGACACCGGCAGCCTCACCATCGCCGCCGGGCTCGACACCGCCCACACTCAAAAGGCGCTCAAGCTGACACTCGACGAGCTGCGACGCCTCCGCGAAAAACCACCCGCCGCTGGCGAGTTGCGGCGCGCCCGCGACTACCTCATCGGCCAGCTCGAACTCAGCCTCGAGAGCACCGAGAGCCAAATGAACTGGGTCGGCGAGCAGTTGCTTGGCTTCGACCGGATCATCCCGCCGGACGAAATCAAGGCCCGACTCAACGAGATCCGGCTAGGCGACATCCGCCGCGTCGCGCGCGACTTTTTCCGGCCGGAACGCCTTTGCCTCTCGCTCGTCAGCCCGCTCAAGAGCAACCGTGGCCTGCGTAAATTACTCGAACTTTGACCGCCGATGCCCTGCCCGCTGATCCAGGAAATTGAGACGCGCCACACGCCCGAGTCGCTCATCGCCCGACTCCAAGCCGAGCCGGGGACGATCCTGCTGCGCTCCGGCACGATGGAGCACGGCGAGCGCTTCAGCTTGGTCGCCGCGCGGCCGTTTCTGCGGTTTGAGTCGTACGGTTCGCGCTGCGAAATCGAGTCGCCCGCCGGTCGCCGCACGCTGTTCGGTAGCCCGTGGAAACTGCTCGAGAGCCTCGCCGGCCGCTACGAGTTGCTCGAGGAGATTGACCTACCGTTCCCGCTCGGCGGCTGCTTCGGCTACTTCGGCTACGAGCTAAAACAATTCACCGAGCCGCACCTGCCGCTGACGACCCACAACGACCTCGAATTGCCGGAATGCAGCGTCGGCTTTTACGACAGCCTCGTCGTGTTCGATCACAAAATCGACAAGGCGTGGCTCATCTCCACCGGCCTCGGCGAGGAAGGCGACCGCTCCGACGAACGCGCCCAGGCCGCCGCCGAGTTTTGGCTCGGACAACTCGGTACGCTTGGCCAAGCGCCCGCCGCCGAGTCGCCGCTTGCCCAAGCGGCGACGCCGCAAGTCACCT
>QOAX01000018.1 GCA_003972865.1 Verrucomicrobiota bacterium
AGACGGAAGCGTACAGGGTCAAGTTCCCGATCTTGGCTTCCGCATCGGGCGCGGCCGCAACGACCACAACACAAGCCCCGCCGCCCGCCACCGCCGACAAGTCGCTCTGGCGGATGCTGGCGTATGCGTTCATTGGTGGTCTGATTTTGAACATCATGCCGTGTGTGCTACCGGTGATCTCTCTGAAGATTTTGGGGTTCGTCAACCAAAGCAAGGAGTCACCCGCGCGCGTGCGGCTGCTGGGGATGCTTTACGGCGCAGGCGTGGTCGTGTCGTTTTTGGTGTTGGCCGGTGTGGTGATCGGCGTGAAAAGCGCCGGCGAACTGGCAAGCTGGGGCATGCAAATGTCCAATCCGCAGTTCGTCGTTTTGCTGACCGTTCTCATCATGCTGGTGGCGTTGAATTTGTTCGGCCTGTTCGAGGTGACGCTCGGCGCGATGGGCGCTTCGGCCGGCTCGGTGGCGACTCGGGAGGGGTCGGGCGGCGCGTTTTTCAACGGCGTCCTGGCCGCGGTATTGGCGACGCCCTGCACGGCGCCGTTCCTCGCGCCGGCGCTTGGCTTTGCCTTCACGCAAACCGCCGCCGTAATCGTGCTGATGTTTGTCACCGTTGCGCTTGGCCTTGCGTTTCCGTATGTCGTGCTGAGTTGGAATCCACGTTTGCTGCGTTTCCTGCCCAAGCCGGGGCCGTGGATGGAGAGGTTCAAGGTGGCGATGGGCTTCCCAATGCTGGCCACGGGCGTTTGGCTTTTCACCGTGAGCATCGAATATTACGGCGGCCGAATCTTGTGGTTCGGCATTTTTCTGACCGTGATCGCCATGGCGGCCTGGGTGTTCGGCGAGTTTTTTCAGCGCGGAACCGGGCGGCGCGGTTTGGCCTTGGGCATCGCCGGGGCGCTGGCGTTGGGCGGGGTGGTGTTCGGCCTCGAGGGGCAGATGCAATGGCGCACCCCGACCGACCCGTCACAAGCCAAGTCCGGCATGGTGCAGGATTTCCCCGGCGGAATCCGCTGGCACCGCTGGTCGGCGGAAGCGGTGGCCAAGGCGCGAGAGGCGGGCCAGCCGGTGCTGGTGGATTTTACGGCCAAGTGGTGCGCGACCTGTATTTGGAATAAAAAAACGAGCATCGACATCGAGTCGGTACGTACGGTGTTGGCCGACAAAAATATGAAGGCGTTCCGGGCCGACTACACGCGCCGGCCGGATTACATCACCGAGGAGTTGCAACTCTGGGGCAGGGCGGGCGTGCCACTCGTGCTGGTTTTTCCGGCAGACAGAACCAAGCAACCCGAGATGCTCCCGGAGATACTGACCGCCAACATCGTCCTCACCGCCCTGAACAAAGCCGCCGGTTGAGCCGCTTGGCCAAGCGCTACTCATCTAAGATACCGAGGTCTTGCAGGAACGGTTTCAGGGAGCGGGGGCGGCCAAGGAATTTCTCGATCGACTCGCTGACTTCGCGCGAGTCGCCCACCTCGTAAATCTCCCGCCGCAGTCGCTGCCCCGCCGTCCGGTCAAAGTAACGGTCGGGCGCGTTTTCAAAAACCGTGGCCATGTCGGCGGAGATCGAGTCGGCCCATGCGTAGCCGTAATAGCCGGCGTCGTAGCCCATGAGGTGGCCGAAGTAGCCGACGAATGACGTGTTCTCCTGCGGCTTGAGATAGACCGCCTCGGTGATTTGGTTGGACAGTGCAACCGGCTCGACGATCCGGGCCTCCTCCACCGTCAGCGAGTGCAGACTCAAGTCAACGAGTCCGTACGAAAGCTGGCCGCGATAGTGTCGGGCGATGGTGGCTTTCTTTGCCTCCTTGAGTTTCCCGAGAACGGCTTCCGGGATTTTTTTCGACGGGTCGCGATAGTCGGCGGCGAACGAGTCGAGCACGATCTTGTCCCAAATCCAGTTCTCGAGCATCTGCGACGGCGCCTCGACGAAGTCGCGCGGCACGCTCGTGCCGGCGAAACGGCTGAATCGGGTCTGCGTGAGGATGCCGTGCAGCGCGTGGCCGAACTCGTGGAACAATGTCTCGACGTTATCGTGCGAGAGCAGCGACGGCTTGTCCTTGCCGGGCGTGGGGAAGTTGCAGATCAGCGCGACGGTGGGCCGCTGGTAGGTGCCGTCCGGCAACCGTTTGCCGGAGATCAGCGGGAACATCGCGAAGTGGTTGTACTTGCCCTCGCGCGGGAACATGTCGAGGTACAACGCGCCAAGCGGGTTGCCCGTGGCGGCATCGTAAACGAGGTGCAACGTCACTTGGTCGTTCCATTTGTACGGCGCGGTGGACGCCACGATCTTCAGGCCGAAGATGCGCTCGTATACGCGGAACATCCCGTGCAGCGTCTGCTCGTACGGGAAAAACACGCGAAGCTGCTCGGTGTCCACGGAGTACTTCTCCTTCTTGAGCAGGTTCATGTAGTAGAAGGCATCCCACATGTTGAGGGTGGCGTCGGCGTCGCCGGTTTCGCGGCGTTTCAGTGTGTTGAACTGCGCAAGCTCGGACTGCCACTTCGGCTCGAGGCCGCGCTTGAGGCTCATCAGGAATTCGCGCGCCGTGGCGCCGTCGCCGGCCATCTTGATTTCACACTTGTAGTCGGCCCACGTTTTGTAACCGAGCTCGGCGGCGATCGTGGCGCGGAGTTGCAGGACGGTCTTGAGCAGCGGGATGTTTTTCTCTCGGGCAAGCCGCTTGCGCTCGCCGGAGATGCGTTTGCGCGTGGCCTCCGGCTTGGCGCTGCGCATGACGTTGAGGTAGTGAAACGTCACGTTGGCCTGGAGCGTGTACTCGTCGTCGCCGGTCTTGACCTGCTCGAGGAAACTTTCCGGCAGCCCCTCGAGCTGCGCGGCCGTGAACTTCAGTTCCTTCTTGGCGTTGGTGATGTTGGTGCGGAACTCGGTCGTCGCGGCGGAGAGCTGTTTGCGGAGCCGTTCGACCTCGTCGCGCTCGGGCTTGGCCAGGTGCAGGCCAGCCCGTCGATAGTCGCGCAGCGTCTGCTCGAGCAGACGCTTGGCCTCGCCGCTCAGCCTGGGCGACGAGTCGGCGTACGCCTTGACCACGCGGTAAACATCCTCGCGATAGTCGAGGCCGACGGCCCACTCGTCGAACTGCTTGATCGCCTCGGTGGCCTGGGCGCGGTGCTCGGCGTTCTCGCTGGTTTCCTTGAGCATGTAGGTGCGGTTGGCCACCAGCGACAGGTCAAACGCCAAGTCGTCGAGCGCGCCGATCGTGTTGTCGAAGGTCACCTCGTTTGGCTTGATTTTGCCGATGGCATCGAGACGGTCGTCCGCCGCAGCGATCGCTGCACGGATCGCGTCGAGCGAGGCCTGTGGCGTGGTCTCGAACGGCGGCAGCGCGACTCGTGTGTGGTGGCGCTTTGCCAAGCGCTCGAACTCCGCCCAGTCGCCGGAGAAACCGGCACCGGAGTTAAGGCTTGTTTTTGTGGCGGAACAGGCGGCGAGAATGCCGATGGCGCCGATCAGCGTGATGCGAAAAAACATGGCCGCCAAGCTACCGTTGGCTGGTGGCGCGGCCAAGCAGATTCACGGAACGACGATGCCGGCCGCCGCTTGGCCAAGCGCCGGGCTGTCGATGCGGCGTGCCTTGATGACGACGTACGGCGGGATGTATTGGCTGCGGTGCCGAAACGTCCCCGGCTCGGCGGCGGGATCGCCGTGCTTCGGCTCGGCAAGATCCTCGATCACGAAGCCGCTGCGGCAGAGACCACCGACAATCTCCTCCCAGCGATGCACGAACTCGAGCGCGCCTTTCTCCCGATGCTCGAACTCGCCGTGCAGCGGCGGCACCGGCCCCTTGGCGTAATAATCCTCGGTGACCGCGTAGCCGCTGGGGAAGGGCGTCGGCGCGGCCTGGAGGTTGGCCGGTTGCTTGTGCTGGCTGAGGTACTGCCCGCCGATGTGCAGTACGCGGGCGATTTCGGCGTAAACCTTGGCGAGGCTCGGCACGTAGCAGGTGCTGACCGGCTGGGTGACGAGGTCAAACGACGCATTGGCGAGCATCGGCAGATCGTCCATCGATGCCGCGATGGTGTGCAGCTCGAGGCCGCGCTCGCGGGCGACGCGCCGGTCCTGCTCGAGCATCTCCGGGCTGATGTCCACCACCGTGACCTCGGCCCCGGCGGCGGCGTAGAGCGGCGCCTGCAACCCGCCGCCGCCGC
>QOAX01000089.1 GCA_003972865.1 Verrucomicrobiota bacterium
CGGTCCATCAGAGCCGTGGTGCCCGCGGTGTTCTGCATGGCCAATGTCGGCTCATCGAGTTCCCCGTCAATGTAAAGGTTGAAGCCCTCGCCATCCTCCCAGGTCATGACGATATTCTGCCATTCGGTCGTCTGGGTGCCCTCATGTGACTCCTGCTGGTCCGCACCGCGGTTGGTGTTGCCCCCACTTTCGCTGGTGGTGATACCCAACTTGATCACATCACTACCCCCTGCGGTCGCGCCGGTGCTGTCGTAGCGCAGCCCCCAAAGGTCCCCGCCGCCGCTGTCGACCGCCTCCCAGAATCCCTTGTCAATGCCTGTGTCGTTGGCCTTGATCCAGATTGAGAGTGAGAAGTTGGCCAAGTCATTGAAGGCCTCGGCTAGGTCTTCCATGACCACCGTGCCATCACTGCCATCGAAACTGACCGATCCAGCGCCACCAAAGGGATCGTCCCCGTCCCATTCGACCCCGCCGGACAAGGTGCCCTCAGCGTCGCCAAAGGTCGGCCCGGCCGTTTCGCCGTCCTGTTCACTGAATATCCAGCCGTTGTCCGGCACTGGAGGCGCCTGTGCATTGACGCTGGCGATGCCAACGAACATGAACACGGACAACACTCCCGCGGCAACGAAGCGGCGGGCCATCATTAGTTTCTCGGTCATTTTATAAGGTTTGTTTGGGGTTAATATTGTAGGTTACTGATCAATAAAAAGTTCACGTGGCCGGTGTTCCCGGCCAAAAAAAACAACTTCGCAGTTAACGGTTGCTTTGGTTTTCAACACAAAATAGAACCAGACAAGGAGACACTTATCCTCCGATAAATTCGTTTTCCAGCTCTGTAGCAGCGATTTGACTCAATACTCTATACCTTGGCAACAACTTTTTTTGCTTTTTTCAAAATAATCTGAATAGGGGGCAAAACCGGAACTCTTCGCTCCTCTTGGTCAAGGGCGGCAGGTCCTTCCCCACTCCTTGGCCAAGCGCAGCCATGCTGAATACCTGTCCCGCCAAAGAAAAAGAGGCCGGGCACTGCTGCCCGGCCTCTGGTGTGTGTTCTCTTTTTGGTTAAACCAACCAAAAATTACTTCTTGGCTCGACCAACCCTATTTCGTAAGGGGCTGGCATTGGGTTTTTTAAGAGCAAAAAAGACAGGCTTACAGTCCTGATCACTGGGCCTCAAACGCTCGCAACTCGCCGTCGTTAACAGAGACTACGATGTCGAGTTTCGAGTCACCATTGAGATCGGTCAGTGCAAGGCCCCTCGCGTTCCCAGGGACAACAAGACCGGTTTCGTTGGGCCAGACAGCTTGAAAACTACCCAGGCCATCACCCTTGAGAAGCAGGCTGATGCCACCATCCATGTTGCCGGTTTCACGCTGAGGGCTGTTCGAGTTGCCGGCAAGATAAAGATCAAGTTTGTCGTCATTGGTAAAATCCTGAATGGCGATGCTGATCACGGGAAAGGCCTGGGCAATATGGGGGAGCTGCACAAAAGAGAAACGGCCACTGCCGTCGTTAATGAAGATGCCGGACTCCAGTGTGTTCGCTTCAAAGCGGCGCGCTTTTTCCAGTCGAGATTGCGAGTAAATAGCCTCGAGTGATTTGATGGCGAAAGAGTGGAAGGTTGGAAGCTTTGACCTTAATCCGGGCATGGCATTACTGGAACAACTGTAGCCACGATGAGGAAGGCAGACGCTGCCTTCAAATTTGGCTTCGAGGATGCGAGGTTGACCGGTTCCGTCAAAATCCCCGTAGTAAAGCAGCTCGGGCTGTTTATCGGTGGCTTTATATTTCGTGTTGAGACCGACGTTTCCAGCGACCAGATCAATGTCCCCGTCGCGATCCAAATCGCCGGCGGCCAGACTGCTCCACCAACCGGTCAATTTATCGAGCCCTGTCTTGGCCGTAACCCTTCGCAGGCTGCCCTCAACATTCTGAAAGACCTGCACCGGCCCCCATTCAATGGCAACGATGAGTTCCGGCCAGGTGTCGCCATTCGTGTCTGCCCAAACGGCAGCTGTAACCATCCCCAAGGCATCAAGCTTCGCTTCAGGTGCAACATCACTGAATCGCACGCTACCGTTGCCCGAGTCGTTGCGGAGCAAAAGACTGCGCGGCGTCTCAGGATATCTCCCCGGAACGACGCGACCGCCAACGAAAACGTCAAGATCCCCATCCTTGTCAAAATCAGCCACCGCAGCTGGGCCACCACTTACCGAAACATCAGGGAGTGCAGTTTTTGGGGCCATTGAAAAGTTGCCTTTTCCGTCGTTCAAGTAGAGGCGATCCTTGAATACAGGTGAGCCCACGCTGCCCTCGACACCCCCGCTGACGACATACAAGTCGGGGTCCCCGTCACCGTCAGCGTCGAAGAAGAGGGGCGTGATGTCTTCACATTCAGCATGCTGCCTGAATGGGGCCAGGCTTCGGACTTCAAACACATTTCCTGTTTTGCCCGGCTTCTTCCTGCGAAAATAAATTCGTCCCGGAATGCCGGCCGCCCGGGCGAGATAAAAGTCCTCCAGATTGTCACCATCGACATCGGCAAAGACAATGCCGGGGCCGAGCTGGGAGTGTTTGTTAGGGAGCAGCGGCTGCCTGGCAAAGTCGTCGTAGGGACGTTCGCGGTGGCGAATGCCTTTCATCTGATGACTTGCCACAAACAGAGGTTCCTTGCCCAGGGACGGTTTCTCCTCCTTCGGCCCAACAGCCGACTCGGTGATTGTGTAATGCCGGTCCGCACTCAGATTCTCAAACGACTGCCGGTGACCGCTGGGCCATGCGACCGTCAGTGATTCGATCTCTTTCTGATCGCCCAGGCCAAAGTGCAGGCTCGGCTCCGGGCAGGACATGAAGCCTCGAGCCGAGGTAAGGTAGCGAGTCAATCTTTGTCCCGAGTTCGCAGGTCGGACCGTCACGGTGGAACCAACACCAAACCGGTTGCTTTCCGTCCCAACAAGCTTGACGACAATTCGATGGCCTGTTGTGCCGGTGTTTTCGAAAAGCGACGGGGGGCCGCCAAAGTTGTTGACCACCACATCGAGATCTCCATCCCCATTGAGATCAGTCAAAACGGAACCAAAGCTGACGCTGTTCTCAGCCAGCCCCCATTCAAAGCCGCTTTCCTGCATTTTCAGTCCGCCTTGATTTCGAAATACCCGGTTCGTTTGAAAAAGCGGTTTCTGCGCATACCAAAAGTCATAATAACGATCCCAACCATCCTTCGAGGGTGCCCTCGCGCGGAGATCGCTGTTCAACCAGTCACGGCTCATTCCGTTGGTGACAAAAAGGTCCTCCCAGCCATCGTTGTCGAGATCCCCGAAGTTGACCGACCACGTCCAGTCCGTTTTCGAGACGCCGTAAAGCTGGGCGACTTCCATGAAGTTTTTTGTTCCCGAGTTAAGATAAAGCGCATTGCGCATGTACTGTGGTGGGACGGGAAAATTCAAAAACCACGCGTCGCTGTCGGGCCCGGACATGTTTCCCATCTGCATCTTCTCGTTGTAGTGCGTGCTGCCCGCCATATCGGTGGCAAGCAAGTCCATCCAACCGTCGTTGTTCACGTCAGCGATGTCAGCTCCCATCGAAAACCACGGTGTGTGCGGAAGGGATTCCCTAGTCATGTCGGTGAATGTCACGACGCCATCAGCGCCGGGCCCGTTGTTCGTCCAGAGCCGGTCCGGGCCGTAGAAATCGTTGGCAACATAAAGATCCGGCCACCCATCCTTATTCCAGTCCCACCATGTCGCTGAAAGGCCGTAGTGGTTGCCGCTCATGCCGGCCTCGCGCGTGACCTCCTTGAACGGTTTGCCGGGCCCTTCGTTTCGGTAGAGGTGATCGTACTGGCCTGCATCAATCTTCTTCAACCCTTTGCCGCCGGGAAGAACGATTACATCCGCATATTGCCGAAACGCCTCGGGAAGAACAGGCTCACCGTTCGGGCCGCGGCTCAGGGAAAACGGTTCGTTAAGCAACGAATCGGGGGCAGGAAGCCGGTTCGTAACAAGGAACAGATCCAGGTCACCGTCCCGATCGTAGTCCGCAAACGTGCCAATGATACTCGCACCGCTAAAATCCACACCCAGAGACTTGGCACTTTCCACGAGGACCCGTTCGCTC
>QOAX01000138.1 GCA_003972865.1 Verrucomicrobiota bacterium
ATCACGGACCAGCAGCGTTTGGACACCATCAACGCGCTGGGCTTTGACTACGTTGACACCCCGAACATCGACCGTCTCGTTCAAGAGGGGGTGACATTTCGGAACTGCCATGTCACCGCGCCGTCGTGCGCCAGCGCACGGGCGAGCCTCTTTACCGGCTATTATCCGCACACCACCGGTATCCTGAAAAACGCCGACACATGGCAACACAGCTGGGTCGAGTTGCTCAACCGGGGCGGCTACCACTGCGTCAACGTCGGCAAAATGCACACCTTCCCCTACGACGCCAAGTGCGGCTTCCACCAACGCTATGTCGTCGAAAACAAGGATCGCTACCTTGAGGGACGCTACTTTTACGACGAGTGGGACAAGGCGCTCCGGGCGCGCGGCCTGGTCAAGCAGCAGCGCGAGCTTTACCGCAAACGCGCCGACTATGACCAGTGCCTCGGCGCGTTCACCTGGGATCTCCCCGAGGAAACGCACTCCGACAACTTCGTCGGCGACCTGGCCAAGTGGTGGTTGCAAAACCATCCAGCCCGCCAGCCGCTCTTTCTGCAGGTTGGCTTTCCCGGCCCGCATCCGCCGTACGACCCGACGCCGCGACACCTGAAGCCGTACCTCAACCGCGACCTGCCCTTGGCCAAGCTTTCACAGGACGACCTCGACAATCAGCCCGAGGCGTTCAAGGGCATGCGAGTTCACAACACCGAAGTCGACCACGACTCGGTGGTGCACCAACTCAACCCCACCGAGGAACAGCGACTCCGCCAACGCCGACACTATATGGCCAATGTCACGCTGATCGACGAGAAGATCGGCGAACTGCTCAACACCCTCGAGGAGACCGGTTACCTCGACAACTCGATTATCGTGTTCACGTCAGACCACGGCGACTGCCTGACCGACCACGGACACAGCCAGAAATGGACGATGTACGAGCAGGTCGTCCGGGTACCGTTGATCATTCGGGCGCCCAAGCGCTTTGCCGGCGGGCGCGTGCTCGATGGCCTGTTGCAGTCGCTTGATCTCGCGCCGCTGATTCTCGACTGGGCCGGTGTGCCCGTGCCCGACACCCTCGAGGGCATCTCTCCCGCTGCGGCGCTGGACGACGGCGACTGGTCAGGGCGCGAGTTTGTATTTGCCGAGCAACAGCGTGACGGCAACTTCACCACCAGCGACTTCATGACGATGATACGTAGTCGCGACTGGAAACTGGTTCATTTTCTCGGCGAGTCGTACGGACAATTGTTCGACCTGAACAACGACCCGGGGGAAGTGACCGACCTTTGGAACAACCCCGCGCATCAGGCGCAGAAAGATCAGTTGCTTCACACGATGCTCGAGTGGCACATCGCGAGTCAGGTCAAAACCGCAAACTGGACCAAGGCATGGCGCTAAACCCAACAGACGGAATTCGATCCGCACCCACCACCAAGATGGGCATCCTCCGGAACATCGGCCCGGGGATGATCCTCGCCGGCTCAATCGTGGGTTCCGGCGAACTCATCGCCACCACCCGCACTGGTGCTGAAGCCGGCTTCGATTTTCTTTGGCTAATCATCTTTGGATGCATCATCAAGGTGTTCACCCAGATCGAGCTTGCCCGCCACACCATCTCCTCGGGCAAAACCTCACTCGCCGCCCTCAACGAGGTTCCCGGCCCGCGCGTCCTCAACGGCAATTGGATCATCTGGTATTGGTTCCTGCTGTTCATCGCCATCGTCGCCCAACAGGGCGGCATTGTTGGTGGTGTTGGCCAAGCGATGTCCATCAGCCTCCCTCTGACCGAGGAGGGCCGGAAATACAACGAGTACGTCCAAACCAAGGTCCAGTTGGAGGTCGCCCAGGCCGAGTTGAAAAACCAAGCGGACACCGACACCGAGCGCTTGGCCAAGCTCAACGACCAAATCGTCGATCTCACGGCCAAGTTTGAAACCATCAAGCAGACCCCTGTTGCCTACGACGACAAATACTGGGCCGGCATCCTCACACTGATCGCCATCGTTCTTTTGGTCTGGGGCAACTTCAATT
The DNA here is from genome assembly GCA_003972865.1 of Verrucomicrobiota bacterium. Classification (GTDB taxonomy): domain Bacteria; phylum Verrucomicrobiota; class Verrucomicrobiia; order Limisphaerales; family UBA1096; genus UBA1096. The sequence continues at coordinate 2,032 of QOAX01000138.1, forward strand.
TCATCGAGCGATTCTGCATTTTCATGGTGGTGACCTTCACGCTGGTGACCATCGTAAACCTGTTTGCGCTGCAAACCCACGACGCTTGGGCGGTGTCCGTTAGCGACATCGTCCGGGGATTGAGCTTCCGCATCCCCGAACCAACGGAGGAACTGCAACCCCTCACGACCGCGCTGGCCACGTTCGGCATCATCGGTGTTGGCGGCGCGGAACTGATCGCCTACCCCTATTGGTGCCTGGAAAAAGGCTACGGAAAGTGGATCGGCCCGAGGGACGACTCCGACTCCTGGCTTGACCGGGCCAGGGGCTGGCTGCGGGTGATGCAGTGGGATGCCTGGGGCGCCATGATCGTGTACACCTTTTGCACCATCGCCTTTTATTTGCTCGGGGCAGCCATCCTCGGGCGTTCCGGGTTGCTGCCGGAAAAATCCGAGCTCATCCAGACCCTCTCGGCGATGTATGCCCCGGTGTTCGGCGCAGCGGCTCAGGGCGTCTTCTTGTTCGGCGCATTTGCCGTCCTGTTCTCCACATTTTATGTGGCGCTCGCCGCGCAGTCGCGCCTGGCCGCCGACGCAGTCAACGTGCTCGGCTTTGCCAAACTGAACGAGGCTCAAAAGAAAAAAGTCGTGAAAGGCCTCGGCGTGGCCCTGCCGGCGATTGCTGTCACCATTTACGCATTGTTTCCCGCGCCTGTTTGGCTGATCCTTACGGCAGGCACCATGCAGGCCATCCTCCTGCCAATGCTGGGGTTTTCGGTCCTCTATTTCCGCTACAAAAAAAGCGACCCACGACTCCGTGCCGGCAAGGTATGGGACGTCATGCTTTGGTTCTCCTTCCTCGCCTTCCTCGTGATCGGTGTGCATCTGGCCTACACAAAACTCTTCACCTGACAATCAGGTGCAATTCACCGGCAACTGTTACCAGATGCGTGTCGCCGTCAGCGATTGCGCTAAAGCTTGTCGCGGTTGCGCCGGCCTTGCGCAGATAATACGTGAGAGTCCATTCACTGGCAGGATAGTCCGAGAGGGTCTTTTTCCATTTCCATGTGACTCCGTTGGTCAGTTTCTCCGCCTCGTATGATTGAGGTTCAGCCATCAACCCTTATTTTTTAAGGCTGAAGGCTTTTTGCGGCAACAGTTAAAACAGCTTGAAAACCGCACTTTCCGCGATGACTCTTGAACTCGGGACACAACAATATGAAAACAAAATTCCTTTACCCACTGCTCGTCCTGCTATGGGTCCTTTTGAGTGCCCAGGGTTGTGCCACCTGGGAGGACAAGTTGGATCAGCGCGACAAATGGAAAAAATTCCGTGAAGAAAGCAACCCGCAACCCACCCTTCCATTCCAGAAATGGCCCCGGGAAAAGTGAGGTTCAGCGCGTTTTAACGGAGTCGCTGACGCAAACATACGCTGCCCACCATTGGATTGCCTTTTTACGGCAAGCGCTAAACGTCTTGAAAATCAACCACAACGCGATGATGTTTGCCCCGCTATGAAACAATTTTTGACCACGACCATTGCGGCCCTGTTATTGGCGGGTTGCGGACAGTCCGAAAACCAGCACTCTCACGATCACGGCGACGGCGACCATCACCAGACTGATGCTGATGTGGAACCCAAGAAGGACTCGGCCCCCGAAGAAGAAACAAAGCCCGCTGAACCCGTTGCTGAAGCGGCAGTGCAGCCACCATCCGAGGTAAAACCTGCTGAACCCGTTGCCGAAGTGGCACCAGCAGCGGAGGTCGGTAAAGCAGCAAATCCGCAAACAGATCATGCATTGCGTGGTGCCATCGCAAAAGGGGATATTGAAGCGGTCAAACAGCAGTTGGCCGCTGGTGCGGATGTGAATGTGAAGGCTGCCCGGGGATGGACTCCCTTGCATAATGCGGTTGATAGTGATGATAAGGAAATCGTTGAACTCCTTGTCAACAACGGCGCGGACGTGAATGCAACTCATAATGGAGGAGGGACTCCTTTGCATTGGGCTGCCAGGAAGGGTCACAAACAAATTGTCGAACTGCTTATCGCCAATGGTGCAAACGTCAATGCACAGGATGAGGATGGCGGGACT
>QOAX01000132.1 GCA_003972865.1 Verrucomicrobiota bacterium
ACGATCCGGCTCAGCCAGGTCGGAAAACTGGCCTCGCCATGGAATTGATCAAGACGCTGCCACGCCTTCACCCACGCATTCTGGGAAAGATCCACCGCGAGATCCTCGTTGCGCATGATGCTGTAGGCGCGCACGTAGATGCGGTCGCGGTACCGGGAGACCAACTCCTCAAATGCCTGCATGTCGCCCGCCTTGGCCCACTCGACCAGTTGAGGCTCTTCGGCCGAGGAATATGCTGGTTCTTCCGGCATTTCAAGTGACGCGCCCCAAAACAGGCTTATTCAAGGCACTTACAATTTTCCCTTCGTGCTGGGCAACTGCCCGGCAATGCGGGGATCCTGCTGGCAGGCAAAGTCGGCCGCCCGGGCGAACGCCTTAAACAATCCCTCGACGATGTGGTGCGGCTCGTCGCCGTACAACAACTCGAGGTGCAGGTTGCAACGGGCGTCGTTGGTGAAGGCCTGGAAAAACTCACGCGCAAGGCCGAAGCGAAACACCGACGACATGTCCTGCGACTTGTCGGCATCAGTGATGCCTTTTTGGTGGTGCCTGGCCAAGCCGCGCCAAACGAGGTGGGGCCGGTTGCTGAAATCGATCACGCAGCGCGTGAGGCACTCGTCCATCGGCACGTACGCCTCGCCGTTGAACGGGTTGCGCGGGTCGAACCCGGTGCCGTAACGCCGCACGCCCTTCTTGTCGCCCAGCGCCTCGACGAACGCCTGGCCAAGCGCGATGCCGCAGTCCTCGACGGTGTGATGGTCATCGACCTCGACGTCGCCGTTGCAACGCAGGTTGAGATCCATCGTCGCGTGCTTCGCGAACAACGTCAGCATGTGATCGAGGAATGAAATGCCGGTGTCGATCCTCGACTTGCCCCTGCCGTCGATGTTCAGGCTGAGCCGAATCTTTGTCTCGCCGGTGTCGCGTTTTATCTGTGCCTTGCGTGGCTGCATGGTTGAAAAATCTGTCGCCCGGGCGGCGTCACTGGTCGAGCGACGCAAGGTAACGCTCGGCGTCGATCGCCGCAGCGCAACCCTGGCCGGCCGCCGTGACCGCCTGCCGGTAAACGTGGTCCGAGCAGTCACCCGCCACGAACACGCCAGCAACATTGGTTTCCTGCCCGCGCTTGGGCAAGATATAACCGGCGTCATCCATGTCGATCACACCCCGGTACAACTGCGTGTTCGGCACGTGCCCGATCGCAACGAACAACCCGGCGCAATCAAGGGCGCTCTCCTCGCCGTTCTGCTTGTTGCGCAGCTTCACGCCGGTAACCTTGCCCTGCGCGACGTCCATCACCTCGGTGAGTTCCGAGTTCCACACCGGCTCGATTTTTTCATGATTCAAGGCGCGTTCGGCCATAATCTTGGAGGCGCGCAACTCGTCTCGCCGGTGAACCAGATAAACCTTTGATGCAAAACGAGTTAGATAGGTTGCCTCTTCGCAGGCAGAATCGCCGCCGCCGACCACCACCAGCGGCTGGTCGCGGAACATCGGCAGCGCCCCGTCGCAGGTCGCGCAGTAGGTCACGCCCTTTTTCTCCAGCTTGGCCTCGCTCTCCAGCCCGAGATGGCGGTGCCCCGCGCCGCTGGCAATGATCACCGTCCGCGTCTCGATCTCTTTGCCATCCGCGGTCAGTTTCAGCGGGCTGCCGCTGAAGTCGATCGCATCCACCGCGCTGCCAAACCGAATTTTCGCCCCGAACCGCTCGGCCTGCTGCTGCATTTCCACCATCAGTTCCGTGCCGTCGATGCCCTTCGCAAAACCGGGGTAATTCTCCACGATGCTGGTCGTGGTGAGCAGCCCACCCGGCAGCGCGCCGGTGAGTACGACCGGCTCGAGGCTGGCCCGGGCGGTGTAAATCGCGGCAGTCAGCCCGGCGCAGCCGGATCCGACGATGATGACCTTCTCCATGCAGATCGGGGACGGTAGAGACGCAGCCGCCCATTGGCAAGCCAAGTGCCCGGCCAAGCGAACGGGTGACTCAGAGCCCGATGAGCCGCTTCACGGCATCGGTCTCCGGCGCGACGACGGTCGGCTCGAGGCCGGCGACGCTGATGGCATTGTCCGGATCCTTCAGACCATGGCCGGTGAGCGTGGCGACCACACGGCTTCCCGCCGGGATCAGCCCGTCGCGCACGCAGTGGATCAGCCCGGCCAGCGACGCTGCGCTGGCTGGCTCGGCGAACACGCCCTCGGTGCGCGCCGCCAACTTGTACGCCGCCAGAATCTCCTCGTCGGTCACCTTGGCAATGTGGCCGTTGGATTCCTTGAGGGCATTCATCGCGCCGTCCCAACTGGCCGGATTGCCGATGCGGATGGCGGTGGCCACCGTCTGCGGATTCTCGATCGGCCGGCCCTCGACCAGCGGCGCGGCGTTGGCGGCCTGAAAACCGAACATCCTCGGCACCGCCCCGGCCAAGCCGGCGTCGCGATATTCGTTGTAGCCCCTCCAGTAGGCGGTGATGTTGCCGGCGTTGCCGACCGGCAGGAAATGAAAGTCCGGCGCTTGGCCAAGCTGGTCGACCACCTCGAACGCCGCCGTCTTTTGTCCCTCGATGCGCGCCGGGTTGATGCTGTTCACGACCTCCACCCGGCCGGTTTCACCCAGCTCGCGGACGATCCGCAGCGCGTCGTCGAAATTGCCCTCGATGGCAACCGTGGTCGCGCCGTGCATCAGTGCCTGCGCCAGTTTGCCCAGCGCGATCTTCCCGTGCGGCAGCAGCACGACGCACTTGAGCCCGGCGCGGGCCGCGTAGGCCGCCGCCGAGGCGGACGTGTTGCCGGTGCTCGCGCAAACGACCACCTCCGCGCCACGCTCCTTCGCCTTGGACACGGCCACGGTCATGCCTCGATCCTTGAACGAAGCGGTCGGGTTCAGGCCCTCGTACTTCAGGTGCAGCTCGATGTCGCCGCCGATCTCGCGGGCCAGGCGATCGGCACGAATGAGCGGCGTGTTGCCCTCGAGCAGCGACACGACCGGCGTCGAGTCGTCCACCGGCAGATGCTTCGCGTACCGGCGGATCACCCCCTGCCATGCAGTCGGCGTGTTGGTGTCGTTCCCGCTCAAGGTCAATCAAATGTTTCCACCCGGATCATCGTCGGCTTGGCTTTCACGGCGGAGAGGCGGGCGATCTTCCGGAGTGCCTGCCGCATCGCCGCGTCCGACGCGTCGTGCAGCATCATGATCAGCGGCACGCTCTCGCCAACGTGCCCCTCCGGCTGGATCACCGAGCAGATGCCGATCTTCGCTTCGCCGAGCACCGCCGCGATCTTGGCCAGCGTCCCCGGCCGGTCGATCACGCTCAATCGCAGATAAAACGGGCTGACCGCCTTGTCCATCGGCAGCACCGCGCCGTCCTGGTCGTGCGGCACGAACGGCGGCACGCGGCCCACACTGCCGTTTTTTAAGTCCAGAGCCGCGTCGGCAAGGTCGCTCAACACCGCACTCGCCGTGGCATCCGCACCGGCGCCCTGGCCGTAGTGCAGCGTATCTCCGACGATGTCGCCGCGCACGAGGATGGCATTGAACACGCCGCTGACATTGGCCAGCACATGCGTCTCCGGCACCAGCGCCGGGTGAACGGCGATCTGCACTTTGCCGCCAAGCTTCTTCACGATGCCAAGCAGCTTGATGCAGTAGCCCAGCCGCCGCGCAAACTGAATGTCCAACGGCGTGATGTTCCGGATGCCCTCGACGAAAATCTGCCTCGGCTTTACCCAAAACCCGTGTGCCAGCGAGGCGAGGATGCCGGTCTTGTGCTGCACGTCGAACCCGTCCACGTCGAGCGACGGATCGGCCTCGGCGTAGCCCATCTGCTGTGCGTCGGCGAGCACGTCTACAAAATCGCTCCCCTCAGACTCCATCTTCGTGAGGATGTAGTTGCAGGTGCCGTTAAGGATTCCGTAAAGCCGCTGGATGCGGTTGCCGCTCAGGCCCTCGCGCAGCGACTTGATGATCGGGATGCCGCCCGCCACAGAGGCCTCGTAGTAAAGGTTGCCGCCGTTTTTCTCGACCAGCCGGAAGATCGATTCGCCGTGCGCGGAGATCAGCGCCTTGTTCGCCGTGATGACCGGCTTGCCGAGCTTGAGCGCC
>QOAX01000139.1 GCA_003972865.1 Verrucomicrobiota bacterium
TAGAGGGTACAAAATGAAAACGAAACCAAGCCGGGCGTTTACATTGATTGAACTGCTGGTGGTGGTTGCGATTATTGCCATCCTCGCATCATTACTTCTTCCCGCACTTGGAAAAGCCAAGGAAGCGGGGAAAGCGGCCCACTGCAGGGGCAATGAAAAGAACCTGATCCTGGCCTGGATGATGTACCATCAGGATAATGACGACAAAATCGTCGGTGCACATGACCGGGGCATCAGACAGGGAGACTGGGTCGGGAGAAAACAAAATGCATCAGGAACACAAACCGGCCCAAGGGCTCCAATCGAGGATGAGATTCGAGGTTTTAAAGACGGACTTTTATGGCCCTACCTCAATGATCACAAGGTCTACCATTGCCTTGGGGACAGGCGGGATTCACCCATAAAAAGCAGGAAGGTTCAGCAAGGAATAGCTTGGAGAAGCTACGCCATACCCTGCAGCATGAATGGCCCGCCCTACGTAGCCAATGAAGCCGTCATAAAGTTCAGCCAACTCAGGACGCCCTCGACCAAGTACGTGTTTCTCGAGGAGGAAACCGATGTCGGCGGGAGCAACTGGGGCGGGTGGCTTTTGCCCTACCCGTTCACCAGCGCCTGGTGGGACCCGATTGCCATCCGGCACGGGGACAAGAACTGCCTTGCCTTCGCCGATGGCCATGTTGAATTGCATCGTTGGCTGGATAAACGCACCTTCAGGATGTCCGATGGGCAGACCTTTGGAGTGTCCGCACCCAACAGTCCCGACCTGAAGTACATGCAACGTGGCTACGCTGCCGTGAGGGGCAATCCGTGACACGGCTTGGTTCGACTCATTTGTTGTTCGTTGTTAAAGACCGTTGGCCGGGTCGAAACCAGATCTGGTTGCTTGAATCCAAGACCCGTTTGAAATCCAAACCATCCTCGCCAAACCAACAGCTGTATTTTAAACTTTGCTTTTCGCAAACGAACCTCGAAAGAGAACCGAAATGAACGAGCAAAGCATCCTCAACCGGCGTCAATTCGCGGCCGCCGGGGCGGCCGGCGTAGGGGCGTTGCTGCTGCCGCGCGGCCTGTCCGCCGCCAAGTCGGGCAACAAACTGAAACTGCTGAGTTACAACGTGTGGTATGGGTTCACCAAAAAGCCCGACCGCAAGGCCGGCTATCTCTCGTTTGTGAAGGAGCAGGCGCCGGACATCGTCTCGTTGCAGGAATTGAACACCTACACTCCCGAGAAACTGGCCGCCGATGCCAAGGCGTGGAGTCATCCGCACAGCGTCCTGCTCAAGGAAAAGGGGTTCCCAACCGGAATCACCTCCAGCCAGCCGATCACCGGGGTCCGGCGCACGCTAGAGGGATTTCATCACGGGCTGCTGCACTGCAAGACCCACGGCATCCACGTTTACGTCATCCACCTGCACCCCGGCAACTGGGAGATCCGGCTCGGGGAGATTGACCTGCTGCTGAAGGACTTCGCCACGCTGCCCAAGGACGCCCGGGTGCTGCTGGCGGGCGACTTCAACACCTTCTCGCTGCATGACAAGCCGGTCTATGACAAGAGCGAGGACATGATCCCGTTCTTTAAGCGGCTGGACGAGCGGACAAAAGGCAAGAACCTGCGCGACGGCCAACTCGATTTCCGGCACCTGAAACGGCTGGAAGACGCCGGGTTCGTGGACCTGATCCACGCCAAGCGCGGGGGCTTCCTCGGCACGTTCCCCACAAGGCTGCGGCTGGATGAGGACATGGGCCCCGGGCGGCGTTTGGACTACGTCTTCGCCACCCCCAACATGGCGGCCTCCTGCCGGGCCGCATCCTGCATCGTCAACGAGACGACCGGTCTTCTCTCAGACCATTACCCGGTCAGCGCGACATTCCAACCGGCCGCCGAGTAATCCCGGGTGTTTACAATTTGAAGTCGGTGAGGATTTCCGTGCGTTCGCGGCTTTGCAAAACGCGGGCCAGCGGTGTGTCGCCGCCCTTGGCCAAGGAGACGCGCAATGCCTCCGCCTTGCCTTCGCCGGAGGCCAGCACCCAAACCTCTCGCGCGGCGGCCAAGGCGGGATAACCCAGCGTGATGCGGCGCGGCGGCGGCTTGGGGCCGGTCACTGCTCGATACACCGCCTGTGACTTGATCGCCTCCGTGTCGCCGGGGAAGAGCGATGCGACGTGGGCGTCCTCGCCCATGCCGAGGAACACGAGATCGATCACCGGCTGGCGGTCCGCTTGGCTGTTGGTGAATCGCAGCAACTCGTCGGTGGCGAGTTGCACCGCCTCGGTTTCGCTGCGTTCCGTCTGCACACGGTGCACTTGGCCAGGCGGAATCCGCAGCGGCCGGAACAGGCCAAGGTCGGCCAACTTGAAGTTGCTCTCGTCGTCGGTGGGCGGCACCACGCGCTCGTCGCCCCAAAAAAAATGTACGTTGTCGAACACGCTTGGCCGCGCCAACTCCACCACCGACTCGTAAAGCAGCCTCGGGATGCGCCCGCCGGACAACGCGACGGTGAACGGCTTGTTCGTGTCGCGCTTGGCCAAGCGCTCAAGCCACTGCGCGGCAGCGTGTTCGGCAAGCGCGGCCTTATCGGCGAAAGCCGTGCAGCCGCTCATCCCTTGGACGGTTTCGGGTTGTGCCACTTGTGGCTGTCCTGCTCGAGCAGGTCGTCCGCCGCCACCGGCCCCCACGTTCCGGCGGCGTAGAATTCGCGGTTCGACAACGGGGTGCCGCCCCACCCGGCGCGGATGTCGTCGACGATCTGCCAGGCGGTCTCCACCTCGTCGCGCCGGATGAACAGCGTCGTGTCGCCGGCCATCGCCTCGAGCAGCAGCCGCTCATACGCCTCGGGCGTGTAGGCGCCGAACTCGGCGTCGTAGCCGAAGTGCATGCGCACCGGCCGCGTCTCGATGCTGTTGCCGGGCACCTTGCCGTTGAAGCGAAGGAAGATGCCCTCGTCCGGTTGGAGGCGCAGCGTAAGTGCATTGGCGTGCAGGTCGAGATTGCCCTGCGCGGCAAAGAGCACGTTGGGCGTGGGGCGGAACTGTACGCGCACCTCGCTTGCCCGCAGCGGGAGATTCTTGCCGGTGCGCAGGTAAAACGGCACGCCGCTCCAGCGCCAGTTGTCGATGAACAGCTTGAGGGCGACAAAGGTCTCGACGTTGGACTCGGGGTTCACTCGCTCCTCCTGCCGGTAGCCCTGTCGGCTGTCGTCTTTCACCGTGCCGGCAAAGTACTGGCCGCGCACCACGTTTTTGGCGACCGCCTCCGGTGTCATCGGGCGGATGGATTTGAGCAGCTTCACCTTTTCGTTGCGGATGTCCTCGGCGGCCAGCGACGGCGGCGGCTCCATCGCTACGAGGGAGAGAATCTGCAGCAAGTGGTTCTGCATCATGTCGCGCAACGTGCCGGCCTCCTCGAAGTAACCGCCGCGACCCCCCACGCCGATGTCCTCGCTGACGGTGATCTGCACGTGCTCGATGGCTTCGCGGTTCCAGAGTTGCTCGAAAATGGCATTGGAGAAGCGAAACATCATGATGTTTTGCACCGTCTCCTTGCCGAGGTAATGGTCGATGCGAAAAATCTGCCGCTCGCGCACGTGGCGCAACAAGTGGTTGTTCAGCACGTGCGCCGACTGCAGGTCGTGACCGAACGGCTTCTCCACCACGACGCGCTGCCACTGCTTGTCGTCCTCCTCCAGGCGATGAAGCAAATCTGCGGCCCGCAGTTGGTCGACGACCTCGCTGAAGAGGCTTGGCGAGATCGCGAGGTAAAAAACGAGGTTGTTGACGAGGCGCGGATCGCCGAGTCCAGCCAGGCACTTGGCCAAGCCGGTGTAGGCGTCGGCATCGGTGAGGTCGCCGCGATGGTAGGAGAGATTGGCGACAAAGGCACTCCACTGGGCGTCGTCCACCCGCCGCGTGCGGGAATAGGTCTCGACACCGGCGCGCATCTCGTCGCGCCAGCTTGCATCGGTTTTTTCGCGGCGCGCAAAGCCGACCACGCGAAACGACTCCGGCATCTGCCCCTCGAGGTGGAGGTGATACAGCGCGGGGATCAGCTTGCGCGCCGTCAGGTCGCCGCTCGCGCC
>QOAX01000234.1 GCA_003972865.1 Verrucomicrobiota bacterium
CTGGTACTGAACCGGCTTTGGCAGGCGGTGAACATCTGTTCCGCCCGCAGGGCATTGACGATGCTGTTCGAGGGCAGCGCGCAGGTCGTGCACAGCGAGGATGGCGACTTCAACACGTTCGGCTTTCACCAGTGGGCCGACTTTTCCGAGGAGGAGCCGGATCCCGAGAGCATCCACGGCGTGAGCATCAAGCTGCGCCTGCCGCGCGTCATCCTGCTGATGGTGTACGACCGCATTCCGCGCAAGGAGGTCAAGTTCACCCGGCACAATATTTTTCAGCGCGACAAAAACACCTGCCAGTACTGCGGCAAAAAACATGACGCGTGCGACCTGAATTTGGATCACGTTGTGCCGCGCCAGCAGGACGGCGCGACCTCGTGGGAGAATATCGTCTGCTCCTGTGTTCCGTGCAACTCCCGCAAGTCCAACCGCACCCCGGAGCAGGCCGGGATGCACCTGATCCGGCAGCCCCGCAAGCCGCGCTGGCATCCGTTCATGCAGGTGCGCTTCAGCCTGCACTACCACGAGAGCTGGCGACACTTCCTCGACATGGCCTACTGGAACGTGGAGTTGGGCGAGGATTTGCAGTAGCCTAGCAGGCGGACGACTTGGCCGACTCGATCAGCTTCCAGAATTCCGGCGTCTCTTCCAGCACACGATCCTCCCCGCCCGGCAGCTTGTTGCGGTAGAGAAAATCCCGGAGATGTTTCTTCGCGTGCAGGATGCGGTGAATCAACACACCCAGCTCGTGCCGCTCGAAGTACACCCGGTAATTGCCGAGCCGGAAACGAAACAGGTGCCGCCCGTCGCGGTTGAGCCGGCCGAAGCTGTCCATCTCGTCACTGCGGATGTCGTTTGGCAGTCCGCGAAACTCCCCGAGAATCTCCAACTGCAGCTCCTTGGGCAGTGTGCCCAGTTCGCCGGCGGCGGTGGGAGTGAAGATGATTTGAAAAGGAGTCATGGGCTTGCCGACCGCAGTGTCAGCGAGATGGTAGCGTGTACGAGAATTGAACTCGTCTTTCCGCCTTGAGAGGGCGGCGTCCTAACCGATAGACCAACACGCCTCGCCGTGGCAGGGATTTATGCCGAAACCCGAGCCGCCAAGTCAATCCGAAACACTTTTCGCTCCGCCGGACTCAGCCCCGCGATCCGGCGCTCCCCAGTCGTTGAGCAGGCGCTCGGCCCCGGCCGGTGCCGGCGCCACCCCGAGCAGTTCCATCGCCTCGCCCACGAGGTAAAACGACCCGGTGACCACCACAAACGGCTCGGCCGCGCAGCGTTCCAGCGCTTGGCCAAGCGACCCGGCAACCTCGACCGCCGCCGGGTTGGCGGCTTGGCACACCGCCAAAAATCCCTCCGGCTTGGCCGATCGAGCGCTGCTTACCGGCGACAAAACGATGCGCCTGGCCAAGGGCGCCAGCTCGGCACAAAACCCCGCGCCGTCCTTTTCGTCCACCATGCCCAGGATGAAAACCGGCTGCTCGGCGGCGAACCCGTCTGCCAACGCCTGCCGCAGCATTGCCGCTCCCTCGGCATTGTGCGCGCCGTCGAGCAGCACCGTCTGTTCACCGCGCCGGACAACCTGCAGCCGCCCCGGCCAATGCACCTTGGCCAAGCCGCCGCGAACCGCCCCGGGCGCGACCGCCAACTCGGCTTGCAACCGCTCAACCACCGTCCGCGCCAGATTCGCGTTGGTTTGCTGATGCCGCCCGAGCAGCGGCAAGTCGGTCGTGCCTTCCGCTTGGCCAAGCTCGATCAACTCCGAGCCCTGCCTCGCCGCCTCGGCACGGATCACCGCCAAAGCCTCCGGCTGCCCGGTCGCCGTCAGCACCGGGATGCCGGGCTTGATGATGCCGGCCTTTTCGGCGGCGATGGCGACGTAGGTTTCGCCGAGCCAGCGCGTGTGGTCGAGCCCGATGTTGGTGATCACACCGGCCAGCGGCGTGACGATGTTTGTCGCGTCGAGCCGGCCGCCCAGGCCGGTTTCCCACAGCACGATGTCACACGCCTGCTTGGCGAAATGGCACAGCGCCATCACCACCGCCACCTCGAAAAACGTTGGTTTCTGGCCCTCGGGAAAGTCCTCCGCCAAGTCGCGAAGCTGCGCGGTCAACCGGGCCAGCGTCTCCTCCGGGATCAACTCGCGGTTCACCTGCATCCGCTCGCGGAACGACACCAGGTGCGGCGAGGTGAACAGCCCCGTGCGCAGGCCGGCCTCGCGATAAATCGACTCGAGCATGGCGCAGACCGAGCCCTTGCCGTTGGTGCCGGCGACGTGGATGAAGCGCAACTGCTCGTGCGGCGACCCGGCCATCGCGGCGAGGCGGCGGGGGTTGTCCAGCCCCAGCTTGGTGCCGAACAGGTTCAGCTCGAGCAGATATCGGATGGCCTCGGGATAAGTCACGATGCGGGAGAGAGTTTCAAGTTTCAAGTTCGCAGTTTCAAGCGCATTACTTGAAACTGCGAACTTGAAACTTGAAACCATCCACGAAACGGTTCCCGCCGGTGCTTTCAATTAGGAACATTTTTTTTGCGGCGCTGCTGCTCGCGCCTGGCTGGGCAGCGGCCGGGGAGGCCGTGGCGGCGGGCGCGTCCGATGCGGTGGTCGAGCGGGAGTTCCGCCAACTGCTCGAGCTCGATGACAAGGTTCACGACGAGGTCGACGAATGGATCCGCAACAATGCGAAGCTGGCCGCGAAGCAGGTCGGCGTTGATCCAGCGTCGCTCGATTTGCAGGTGCGCAACCGGCTCAGCGAGGTCGGCGAGGCGTACGAGGCGTTTCTCAACCGCCACTCCGGCCACGTCCGTGCACGGCTGGCGTACGGCAGTTTTTTCAGCGACATCAATGAGATCGGCAAGGCGATGGCGCAGTGGAAAAAGGCGCTCGACCTCGCCCCGAAAAACCCGGTCGCGTGGAACAACCTCGGCAAGGCGTACGGCAAACAGGGCAGAATCGCCGAGGCGTTCCGGCACTTCGCCAGGGCCGGCGAACTCGCGCCCAAGGAGGCGCTCTATTATCGTAACCTCGCCACGCTGATTTTCTCCTACCCCGCCGACGCCGCACGCTACTACCTCATTGACCGCAGCCAGGTCGTGCCCAAGTCGCTCGAGCTTTTCAAAAAAGCGCGCTCGCTCGACCCGAAAAATTTCACCCTCGCCACCGATGCTGCCATGGCGCACTCGGGCACGCAACCGTTCCAGGCCAGGGCCGCCCTCGCCGCGTGGAACAACGCCCATGCGCTTGCACCGTCGCCGGTCGCGGCGGAGGGCGTGCGGATCCACCTCGCCCGCATCCACGCGAACCTTGGCCAGGCGGACACCGCGCGCGAGTTGCTGGCCAACGTGCACGAAACACAGTTCGCCGAACTCAAGGCGGACATCCTGCAGAAACTCAATCCGCCGCCGACCAAGCCGTGAGTCTGCCCGAAGCCATCCAGCCGGACGATGCCACACACGTGCGCCATCATGGCAAACGGCTGATCTACTTTGGCGGGTGCGATTACTATCGGCTCGCGCATCATCCCAAGCTGCTCAAGGCCCACTCGCAAGCTGCCGCCCGCGACGGGCTCGGCACCGGCGCGTCGCGGATGACCACCGGCAACCATCCGGCGCACGATGAACTCGAAAAGTCGCTGATGAATTTTTTTGGCTGCGAAACCGCCACCGTCGTTGGCAACGGCTACCTCGCCGACATCGCGCTTGGCCAAGCGGCCAACGGCCGGTTCGACGCGGCGTTCATCGATGAGAAGGCGCACATGAGCCTGCGCGATGCCGCGCAATTCCTTGGATGCCCGTTGGTGCGCTACCGCCACTGCGATGCCGCCGACCTGGCCAAGCGGCTGAGCCGCCGGCGAGCGGCCAAGCGTGTTTTGATGATGACTGACGGCGTCTTCGGCGCGACCGGCCGCATCGCGCCGTTGGCCGGCTTGGCCAAGCGGCTCCCGCGCTCGGCCACGCTGTGGATCGATGACGCCCACGGCGTAGGCGTGCTTGGTGACCGGCTTCGCGGCACCGTCGAGCAGTGCGGCTTGGGCGGCCGGCGCGTGATTCAGTCGATTGTTTT
>QOAX01000013.1 GCA_003972865.1 Verrucomicrobiota bacterium
TTGGCCAAGTTGCCAGCGTCCGGCGGTTTATACGCGGATGAGACGCTCTCTGAAATAGCTTGGTTTTATTGGATGGTTTTTTGCCGGATTTTTTTAGCAACAGAGTAAATGACAGCCACATTGGAAAAGGAAAAGAACATCAACTCGCCTGACCGGGAGTTTACGCTCGAGCGGACACGGAACATCGGCATCGCTGCCCACATTGATGCCGGCAAGACCACAACCACGGAGCGGATCCTCTACTACACAGGTTTCATGCACAAAATCGGCGAGGTCCACGACGGGAACACTGTCATGGACTGGATGGAGCAGGAGCGCGAACGCGGCATCACCATCACATCTGCCGCCACCACCTGTTTTTGGAAACAGCAGGATGAGGGCTTGGCCAAGCTATTCACGGGGATCGACAATCGCATCAACATCATCGACACCCCCGGCCACGTGGATTTCACCGCGGAGGTGGAACGCTCGATGCGCGTGCTCGACGGTGCGGTGGCTGTTTTTTGCGCGGTAGCCGGCGTGCAACCCCAGTCCGAGCCCGTCTGGCGGCAGGCCACCAAGTACAATGTCCCCCGGATTGCGTTCATCAACAAGATGGATCGTACCGGTGCGGATTTCAACAAGGCCCTCAACGACCTGCGAACCAAGCTCGGCGCCGAGGCGCACGCGGTTGGCATTCCCATCGGTGCGGAGGACAAACTCAGGGGCGTCATCGACGTCGTGAACCAAAAAGCCATCGTTTACGATCCGTCCGATGAAACCGGCGTCCAGTACGACATCACGGACATCCCGGAAGACCTCAAAGTCAAGGCCGAGATGGCCCTGGAGCAACTCATCGACGCGGTGTCCAACCTCGACGATGAAGTGGCCGAGATGGTGCTGGAGGACAGTGAAATCACTCCCGTAACCCTCAAGACAGCCATTCACCGGCTGACCTGTGAGTTGAAATTTGTTCCCGTCCTGTGTGGATCCGCGTTCAAGAACAAGGGCGTGCAACCGCTCATGGACGCTGTGGTGGATTACCTGCCCTCACCGGTCGAGGTTCCCGCCGCCATGGCGGTCGAGGCGGATGACGAAACCACAGAAGTTACCGTGGAGGCGGATGACAATGGCAACTTCTGCTCGCTCGCCTTCAAGCTCTGGACCGATCCGTTTGTGGGCAAGTTGGTGTTTATCCGGGTTTACTCCGGCCTACTCAGGAAGGGTGACACCATCTACAATCCGCGTACGCGCAAACGTGACCGCGTCAGCCGCCTGATCATGCTCCAGGCCGACAAGCGCACCGACGTGGATGCAGTCTACTCCGGTGACATCGCCGCGATTGTGGGGCTGCGCAACGTCACCACCGGCGACACGCTGTGCGACAAGGAGCTTGATGTGATGCTCGAGCCGCCGACCTTCCCCGAGCCGGTCATCTCGATGGCGGTCGAGCCCAACTCCAACGCCGATCGCGATAAAATGTCCGAGGCGTTGCAGCGCCTGGCCGAGGAGGATCCGACTTTCCGTGTCTTCACCAACGACGAAACCGGCCAGTTGATCATTGCCGGCATGGGCGAGCTGCACCTGGACATTATCCGCGACCGCCTGATGCGCGAGTTCAAGGTGGAGGCCACCGTCGGCGCACCGCAGATTTCCTACCGCGAAGCCATCACCGCCCCCGCCGAGGGCGAGGGCAAGTTCATCCGCCAATCCGGCGGTCGCGGCCAGTACGGCCATGCCATCATCAACATCGAGCCCAACAAGCGCGGCAAGGGTGTCGAGATCGAGAACAAGATCGTCGGCGGGGTCATCCCGAAGGAGTACCACTCCGCAGTGAATGCCGGCATCCGGGAAGCGATCGCTGGTGGCGTGCTGGCCGGCTACCCGATGGTCGATGTCAGGGTGGAGGTGGTCGACGGCTCATACCACGAAGTTGACTCGAACGAGTTGGCATTCAAGATGGCCGGCATCTTCGCCTTCAAGGAAGCCTGCAAAAAGGCCAAGCTGGTCCTTCTCGAGCCGGTCATGAAAGTCGAGGTGGTTACGCCCGACGAATATCAGGGCGACGTCATGGGCGACCTGAACCGGCGCCGCGGCAAAATCCTCGGCATGGAGACCAATGCCAAGCAGCTCTGCACCGTGACCTGCGAGGTGCCGTTGGCCGAGATGTTCGGCTACGCAACGGCTGTTCGTTCATTGTCCAGGGGCCGCGCCTCCTACTCCATGGAGCCGTTTAGTTTTGAACAAGTGCCGAGCAGCATCGCCGAGGAAATTGTCAGCGGCAGCACCAAGAAACCGGCGCGCACCTAAAGAATACTGTCATGCCAAAAAACCGCATAAGAATTCGTCTCAAGGCGTACGACCACAGGGTGATCGACCAGTCGGCCGGGGACATCGTCGAGACGGTCAAGCGCACCGGCGCACAGGTCGCAGGCCCGATCCCGTTGCCGACCCGCATCGAGCGTTTCACCGTGGGTCGCTCCCCTCACGTCGACAAGAAAGCGCAAGAGACATTCGAGCAGCGCACCCACAAGCGATTGATCGACATAATGGAACCCACGGCCAAGACCGTGGACGAGTTGAAAAAGTTGAACCTCCCCGCAGGCGTCGACATCACCATCAAGATTTAAGCAGCCATGGTTGGATTATTGGGAAAAAAACTGGGCCAAACACGGGTTTACACCGAGGACGGCAGATCCGTGAGTGTCACCATCGTACAGGCCGGCCCGAACCAAGTGCTACAACGCAAGACCACCGACAGGGATGGTTACGAGGCAGTTCAACTTGGCTTCGACGGGCAAAAGGAGCACCGGCTGAGCTTGGCCAAGCGCGGCCATCTCAAGGCGCACAACGGCGAGGAGAACTACACGCCGCGCTCCCCAAACCGCACCGTCAAGGGCAAGGATCGCTTGGCCAACCGCAAGGCTTGGGACGCACGCGCTATCGCGCCCGTCCGGCGCATCAGGGAATTTCGCGACTTTTCACTCGACGTGAACCCCGGCGACTCGATCGGGGCCGATGTGTTCGAGGCCGGCGATTACGTGGACGTGATCGCCAAGACCAAGGGCCGCGGTTTTCAGGGGGTCGTTAAGCGCTGGAACTTTGGCGGCGGACGGGCTTCGCACGGTTCCGGCGGCTGGAGACGCCGTCCGGGTGCCATTGGGGCCGGTTCAACGCCCGGCTTCGTGATCAAGGGCAAGCCGATGCCGGGCCACATGGGGCAGGCCAGTCGCACGGTGCAGAACCTCGAGATCGTCCAGGTGCACGCCGACGACAACCTGCTGCTCGTCAAGGGAGCCATCCCCGGCGCAAACGGCGACTACGTGGTCATTCGCGAGGCCAAGAAAAAGCCGAAAAAAACCAAGTAAAGACAGCGGAGGATTTAAAGGATGAAAGTAGCAATCAAGGACGCCAGCGGCGCTGACCAGGGCGAACTGAAGGCCAAGTTCACACCCGTGGACGACGACAAGGGCCAGCAGGCTGTCCACGAGGCGGTCGTCGCCTACAACGCCGCCCAGCGCTCTGGCAATGCCTGCACCAAGACGGTGGCCGAGGTCGCCGGCACCGGCGCAAAGCCGTGGCGCCAGAAAGGCACCGGCCGCGCCCGCGTCGGTTATAGGCGCAACCCCATCTGGCGCGGCGGCGGTGTGGCCCACGGCCCCAAGCCACGCGTTTACATCAAGAAACTCAACAAGAAGGTTCGGGACCTTGCCGTGCGCAAGGCGTTCACCGAGCGCGTCAAGGACGGCCAGGTTGTCATCCTCGACGGGTTGAACCTCGACGAGCCGGCCACCGCACAACTGGCCAAAACTCTCAACGCGCTGGGAATCGACACCAAACAACCGGCGAGTGCCCGGTACAAGAGCGCCGTGCTGATCACCGCCGAGGCCGACAACAACGTTGCGCTGTCCGCCCGCAACATCGAGCGCGTCCGCTCCACCACAAGCGACTCGCTGACCACCTACGAGATCCTCTGGCCCGACATCCTGGTTTTCACCAGGGACGGCTACGAGAAATTTGAACAACGCCTGAACCAGTAACACAGCATGAGCCCATTTGATGTCATCAA
>QOAX01000223.1 GCA_003972865.1 Verrucomicrobiota bacterium
CGAGGCCGTGTTGTCGCCGAGGGACGACCACTTCGCGCCACCGAGCTTGGTCTGCATCGAGAACACCCACAACCGCGGCGGAGGCAGCGTATGGCCGCTGGCGCAGATCGAGTCGGTCACGAGCGCGGCACGCCAACACGGCTTGGCGTTGCACCTCGACGGCGCGCGGCTGTGGAACGCCTCGGCGGCGAGCGGCGTCAGCGAGTCGGAGTATGCCGGCCACTTCGACACGGTGAGTGTCTGTTTTTCGAAGGGACTCGGCGCACCGGTGGGTTCGGCCCTGGCCGGGACAGCGGATTTGATCGCCAAGGCGCGTTTTTACCGGAAGCAACAGGGTGGCGCGATGCGGCAGGTCGGCATTCTCGCGGCGGCGGCGATGCACGCCCTTGAGCACAACCGCGCCCGCCTGGCCGACGACCACGCAAACTGCGGCACCCTGGCCAACGGCTTGGCCAAGCTGCCCGGGCTGGAAGTCGATGCCGCCGGCACGGAGACGAATCTGCTGTTTATCGGCACCGGCGGGCGCGATGCCGCCGCCTTGGCCAAGCGGCTCGACGAGTCGGGCATCCGCCTGCTCGCCACCGGCCCGCACACGCTCCGCGCCGTGACCAACCTCACCGTCACGGCCGGGGAAATCGCCCAAGTCCTCAAAGCATTCGAGCAGTTGCCCTGACCTTGGCCAAGCGGGGTCTTGTTTTGGAGTGCGCCGGCAGAGCGAGCGGCGACGGCGCTTTCGGGAACCGGGAACTGAAAAGCGGTGTCGCGCTGCGCTTGCCACCGTACTCCAAAGATTCCGGCAAGACGCCGGAATCCGCACGCGAGCCGCGTGCGCTCCCCAAGCGTAGTTTTGCGGACTGTGGATATCTTCCCCTCGACCGCGTTCGGCGCGGTGACTACCGTTCGCGCGTGCCAAAAGAGGCAAAACTCACCCCGATGATGGCCCAGTACCGGCAGTGCAAAAGCCAACTGCCGCCCGGGACGATTCTGCTGTTTCGGCTCGGGGATTTTTACGAGATGTTTTTCGAGGATGCGCAGGAGGCCGCCGGCATCCTCAACATCGCGCTGACCAAGCGCGGCGACACGCCGATGTGCGGCATCCCGTACCACGCCACCGGCAACTACCTCTCGAAGCTGCTCACAGCCGGGCGGAAGGTGGCGATCTGCGACCAGGTCGAGACGGCCAAGCCAGGGCAACTGGTCAAGCGCGAGGTCACGCAGATCCTCAGCCCGGGCGCGCACTTTGACGAGCGAATGCTCGAAGCCGGGCGGAACAATTTTCTCGTCGCCGTGAGCGTGTCCGGCAGCAAGTTCGGCGTGGCGGCGATCGACTTGACGACTGGCGATTTCAAGGTTGCCGAGTTGGAAAACGAAAACGCCATGATCGCCGAGCTGGAGCGGCTCAACCCGGGCGAGGTGATTTACGCGGAGGAATCGCAGCGGTTGGCCGGGTTGATCGAGCCCAGCGTCAGCGTGCTCAACGGCTACGAAGGCTGGGTGTTCGCGCTCGAGACGGCGGAGTTCACGCTGAAGGATCATTTCAAGGTCGCCGCGCTCGACGGCTTCGGGCTGAAGGGCCGCACGGCGGCGATCGGCGCGGCCGGCGGCGCGCTGCATTACGTCAGCCAGCATCTACGGCGCGACGTGGCGCACTTTACTCGGCTCGCGTTTTACGAGGTGGCCGACTACCTCGTGCTCGACGCCGCGACGCTCAAGCACCTCGAGATCCTCGAGCCGCTGCATCGCCAGGGGGCCAAGCCGGCAACGCTTTACGCCGCGCTCAACCGCACCTTGACGCCAATGGGTGCACGGCGCCTGCGCGACTGGCTCTCACAGCCGCTCTCGTCGGTCGAGACGATCCGGCGGCGGCAGACGGCGCTTGGGCAGTTCATCCACAACAGCCCGGCGCTGGATCGGTTCCGCGACAGCCTGAAGGAAATTCGCGATCTCGAGCGGACGATCAGCCGGTTGAGCATCGGCTCCGGCAACGCCCGCGACTTGGTGCAGTTGAGCGGCGCGCTTGGCCAATTGCCAGCGCTGCGCGGCATGATCGCCAAGGTGCAAAGCGCCGTCGACCCCATCGCGCCGACGCTGAGCGAGGAAATTTTCGACGATGCCGAGCCGGACGGCCCGCCGCCGTTGTTGAGCGAGCTGGGTGGCCAACTGCATGAGCTGCCCGAGGTGACCAACCTGATTTCACGAGCGATCGCCGATGACCCGCCGATGGCGCTCAAGGACGGCGGCATCATCCGCGAAGGCTTCGACCCGGCGCTCGACGAACTCCGCAGCGGTGCCACCGAGGGTAAGGACTGGATCGCCCAGCTCCAAAAAGACGAGTCGGAAAAAACCGGCATCACCTCGCTCAAGGTGCGGTTCAACTCCGTGTTCGGTTATTTCATCGAGGTAACCAAGACAAACCTCGACAAGGTGCCTGAGCATTACATGCGTAAGCAGACGCTGGCCAACGCCGAACGCTTCATCACTCCCGAGCTGAAGGAGATGGAGGGGAAAATCCTAGGCTCGGAGGAGCGCAGCCAAAAGCTCGAGTACGAGTTGTTCCAGCGCGTGCGCGAGCAGGTGCTCCAGTCGCTGCGGCAGATTCAGCAAATCGCCTCGGCGCTGGCGCAGCTCGATGTGCTGGCCGGTTTCGCCGAGGTCGCGCGGCTGCACGGCTACGTTTGCCCAGAGGTGCGCGACGAGGGCATGCTGCAAATCGACGAGGGCCGCCACCCTGTGCTCGAGCAGGCGATGGTTGGCGAGCCGTTCGTGCCAAACGACACACAACTCGAGAGCGACAGCCAGCAAATCGCCGTCATCACCGGCCCGAACATGGCCGGCAAAAGCACGTACATCCGGCAGGTGGCACTGCTGGCGTTGCTGGCACACACCGGCTCGTTTCTGCCGGCCAAGCGCGCGCGGGTGGACCTGGTGGACCGTATCTTCACCCGCATCGGCGCGAGCGACGACCTGTCGCGTGGCCAATCGACCTTCATGGTTGAGATGACCGAGACGGCGAACATTCTCAACAATGCCACCGACCGGAGCTTGGTCATACTCGACGAGGTCGGGCGCGGCACGAGCACGTTCGACGGCTTGAGCCTGGCGTGGTCGATCGTCGAGCATCTGCACAACCAAGTTGGCGCAAAGACGCTCTTCGCGACGCATTACCACGAGCTGACCGAGCTGGCCGACCGACTGCCGCGCCTGCGCAACTTCAACGTCGCCGTTCGCGAGTGGAACGAACAGATCGTGTTCCTGCACAAGATCGTCGAGGGCGGCGCGGACAAGAGCTACGGCATCCACGTCGCGCGCCTGGCAGGCGTACCCAAGCCGGTCATCGAGCGGGCCAAGGCCATCCTGCGTAACCTCGAGGAGACGGAACTTTCTCCCGACGGGGAGGCGCGCTACGTCTCGCGGCAGAGCGTCGAGCGAGAAAAACTCCGCCGGATCGAGCCCGCGCCGCAGTTGGACCTCTTCGCGGGCCAATGATGCCTTGACCCAAGCCGAGCGCTTGGCCAAGCTGCGCGGCCCGCTCGGAGAGATGGCTGAGTGGTTGAAAGCGCTCCCCTGCTAAGGGAGTATAGGTTAACGCCTATCGAGGGTTCGAATCCCTCTCTCTCCGCCACTTCTTTTTCACCCGCCAACGCCGCCAATCACCCTCCGCACAGCTTGAGGAACTTGGCTTCGTCGAGGATGGGGATTTCGAGGGACTTGGCCTTGGCCAGCTTTGAGCCGACCTTTTCGCCTGCGAGGAGGTAGTCGGTTTTTTTGCTGACGCTGCCGGTGGTTTTGCCGCCATTGGCCTCGATCTTCGCCTTGGCCTCGTCGCGACTCATCGTCGGCAGCGCGCCGGTGATGACGAAGGTTTTCCCGGCGAACACGCCGCCGCCGCTTGGCCTGCCGCCCTGCGGGTCAATGCCGAGCCTGTCCAGGCGCTCGACGGTGGCGCGGCCAGTCTCGGACGCGAACCAATCGAGCACGGAACGCGCCACCGACGGGCCGATCTCGGTCGTGTAGTTG
>QOAX01000041.1 GCA_003972865.1 Verrucomicrobiota bacterium
ACCACGCGATCCGCCGTCACCGCCGGCGATGAAATGTAGGCGAAGGCCCGGTCCTTGTATTTCCAGGCGATCTTGCCGGCCTTGATGTCGATGCAGAGAAACTCATTCTCGTAGTGGCCAATGTACGCCATGTCATCAACCACCGCCGCCGAGCCGACGATGTACGCCTCGGCGTCGATCTGCTTTTCCTTTTTGCCCTCGGCTAGCTGGATGACGTGCAGCACGGCATCGCAGCCGCCGAAGGCCGTCCGGCCGGAGGACACCGCCGGCGAGCCGTTGATGTAGTTGGCGGTCTCGTAATGCCAGTTGCTCTTGCCGGTTCCGAGGTCGAGTGAGTAGAGGCGGAAGTCGTAGCTGCCGACGATCAGCGCCGGCTTGGCTCCGCCGCCGCT
The DNA here is from genome assembly GCA_003972865.1 of Verrucomicrobiota bacterium. Classification (GTDB taxonomy): domain Bacteria; phylum Verrucomicrobiota; class Verrucomicrobiia; order Limisphaerales; family UBA1096; genus UBA1096. The sequence continues at coordinate 393 of QOAX01000041.1, forward strand.
TGGCTGAAACAGGTTGGGCGCGCCGAGCACGCGATCCTCGGTCTCAAACTTCCAGAGCAGTTTCCCGTCCGCAGCTGTGAGCGCGTACACAAACCCGTCCGACGAGCCGAAGTAAACGCGGCCGTTGTGCACCAGCGGCGACGACTCGACGATGTCGTCTGTCGCAAATGCCCACAGCTTTTTGCCGGTCTTGAAATCGAGCGCGTACAGGTGGCCGTCGTCGCAGCCCACGTACACCTTGCCGTCTGCGATGGCCGCCGTGCTGTGGATGCCCTCCTTGGCCTTGAACGTCCAAAGCGGCTTGAGTGAGGTGCCAAGTTTGCTTTTCGAGACGCCGGTGAGCGAGGCCGTGCCCCGGTACATTGGCCAGGCATCGGCCGGGGCGGCGTCCACCCCGGCCGCTTGGCCACGCGCTTGGCCAAGCGCCGCCACCAAAGCCAAAGAAGCGATTGAGATATAATTCATGACAAAAACCGGGCCAACCCCCAAGCCCGCTTGACCAAAAGCCTGCCGAAACCACGAAAACAAGGCAACAAAAAATACCACGTACACGTACTATTTATTGTGCCGCATTTTTGTGAGATGGCGTCTTTTAAGAGAAACGCACTATATTTGGCCTGTTTTTCAATGAAAACGGAAGGTGTCCGTCGCGGGGGTTTGCAGGCTTAACTCCCGTTTTTTGGCCAATTGTCTGGGCGAAGGGTCAGATGTTGACCTGCTCGGCGTAGTCGTCGGGGGAGAGCAGGTCGTCCAGCTCTTCGGGGTTGGCCAGGCGGATCTTGAAGAACCAGCCGTCGCCGTAGGGATCGTGGTTGACGGTGCCCGGCTCGGTGTCGAGGGCGTCGTTGGTTTCGATAACCTCGCCGCTCAGCGGCGCGTAGATGTCGCTGGCGGTCTTGACCGACTCGACCACGGCGCAGGGATCGCCGGCGGTCAGTTCGCGGCCGAGGTCGGGCAACTCGATGAACACCAGCTCGGTCAGTTCCTCCTGGGCGTGGTCGGAGATTCCGATGATGGCGGTGTCGCCTCCCACGCTCACCCATTCGTGTGAGCTGGTGTACTTCAGGTCGGTCGGTATGTCTGACATCGCGGCGTTTTTCTAGCGAACTCGAGGCGCGGTGGTCAATCCGATTTTCGATAAATCGGCCGCCTGACCACCTCCGCCGGAAAGCGGCGGTTGCGGATCTCGATCTCGATGCCGGTGCCGGGCTTGGCGTGGGCGCACTCGACGTAGCCCAGGCCGATACCGCAGCCGAGCGACGGGCTCTGTGTGCCGCTGGTCACCTCGCCGATTTCCCGGTCAGTTCCGTCGGCGGAGAAAATTTTGTACTGTTTGCGCGGCGGCGCGCTCTTGCCGGTCATTTTGAAACCGATGCAGCGGCGGGAGACGCCGTCCTGTTTTTGTGCCGCAAGTGTTTCCCGCCCGATGAAGTCCGGCTTGTCATGTGCGACGGCCCAGCCAAGCGCGGCCTCGATCGGCGTTGTCTCGGAGGTCAGTTCGTGGCCGTAGAGCGAGTAGCCGGCTTCGGTACGAAGGGTGTCGCGCGCGCCCAAGCCGGCCGGCACGAGGCCAGGCGCTTGGCCAAGCGACATGAGTTGCTCCCACAATGACACCGCGTGTTCGTTGGGTACGACCAGCTCGAAGCCGTCCTCGCCGGTGTAGCCGGTTCGCGACACCCAGCCGGTTGCCCCGCCGAAGTCGAGTTCGGCAATCTGGTTTTTCCGCAGTTCGGTGGCTGCGGGAAAAACGCCGGCGATGATTTCGGCCGCCTTTGGCCCCTGCAGCGCCATCGCGGACAACTCGCCGGAGCGGTTGACCATCTCGAGTTGCAGCGACTTGTGGCGGGCGTTGCGCTGGGCCTTGATCCACATCCAGTCAACCTCCAGCTGTGAGGCGTTGACGATGAGTAGGTAGCGATTCTGGCCAAGCCGGTAGGCGTAGAGGTCGTCGATCACACCGCCGTTTTCCTGGCAGAGTAGTGAGTACTGGCCGCAGCCGGGTTCGAGCCTGGCCAGGTCATTGGTCAACATGCGGTTGAGGAACTCGAGCGTGTCCGGGCCGTCGAACTGGAACTCGCCCATGTGCGAGATGTCGAACAGGCCTGCGGCTTCGCGGACGGCGCGGTGCTCCTGCGCGATGGCGGAGTAGAGCACCGGCATTTCCCAGCCGCTGAACCCGACCATCCGCGCGCCAAGCGCGGTGTGGATCTCGAAAAGAGCGGTGCGTTTCAGGCTGTTTTTCTCCATGTCCGGAAGCCGGGCAGTGTAGGCGCCTGGCCAGGCGCGCAAAAGCTTTCGGCTCGATTGGAGACGTTTTTTTGGCCGAAAGAACGGGTTGCTTTACGGCGATAAAGTGTCACTCTCTGAGCTGTTTTGTGTAACTTGGCCAAGCGACGAGACGTAGTAATTCTGTTTGATTGACCGATTTTGAACCAAAGAAAACAATGCAAACAATACCATTTCTTACCAAGGTAGCTAGCGGAACCCTCGCGGTAGCCGTGATTTTGGTCGTTGGTTGCGGCCAGGCTCCCGGTTCCGGGGAATCCTCCGCGAACTCAGCCAACGCCGAGGCGCTTCAAAAAGAGAATGCCTCGTTGAAGAAGCAACTGGTGGATGCACGGTCGCGCATCGACAGCTTGAGAGCCCAGCTAAACGGAGCCGATGCGCCGGTCGTGGACGGGGGGATGTCCGCGGAGGAAATCATCGACGAGTTGATGAACGTGAAATTGACCACCAAGAATCGCCGGGCAGCCGAGCGCCGCGTGCAGTTCCTGTTCGAGAGCCTGATTCAGCAGGGTGACGCCGCCGTGCCGCACATTCGCGCCTTCCTGAACAAGATGGAGGATGTCGAGTTCACGGTGCAGCGCTCGGAGGAGGAGGAAGACGGCCGGGGTCGTGGCCGGGGCCGGGGCGGTGACTGGGCGGAGCGGTTACGCAATCGTACCCGGGGAGCCTCTCTTGATTTTGAACAGCCGCCCTCACTCCGCATCGGGTTGATTGATATCCTCAAGGAGATCGGTGGCAGCAGTGCCGAGGCGGCGCTGGGCGAAGTGCTCTCGAAAACCGGGCGCGGTTTTGAGGTGGCTTATGTGGCCAAGGCCGTCCGCAGCATGATCGGTCCGGATGCCTTTCGCGACGAGGCGGTGGCAGCCGCCCATGAACTGCTGAGCGATCCGGTCGAGGCGTCCAACCCGAACAGTTTTGACCGGAACGCCAAACGCTACCTCTACAGCGTGCTGGAAATGTATAATGACCAGACTTTCATCCAGTCCGCACAGGGGTTGTTGGTGCGTGATGATGGCAAGATCGATGATACCGTGCTCGATTACCTCGACGATGTTGGCAAGGAGCAGGCGATGGACGCCATCTATCAGGCCTTCAGCAGTGGGAATGTCACGGATCGAGGCGATCTGGGCGACTTGGCCCGAGCCGGCCTCAAGTATACCGGGGCCAACCCCCAGGCAAACCAGATGTTCAAGGACATCATGTCCAGTGACGAATACGATGTGCGAGTAAAGTGGACCGCACTGCGCGAGATGGACGATGCTGACGATGCCA
>QOAX01000143.1 GCA_003972865.1 Verrucomicrobiota bacterium
CCGCCGGTCGCCACCACCGGCAGCCGGGCCGCACCCAGCTCGCGCTTCAGTTGCCGCACCAGCTCTGCGATCAATCCGCGATAGCCGTGCACCGCGCCGCTGAGCATCGCGCCGCGCGTGTTTTTGCCGACGATCGACTCCGGCTCGGCGATTTTGATGCGCGGCAGCAGCGCGGTTTTCTCGTGCAAATAATCGGTCATCGCCGAGAGGCCGGGCGCAATGATCCCGCCGGTGTAGTTGGCCGCCGCATCGACGACATCGAACGTCACCGCCGTGCCGAAATCGACCACCACAACCGGCGCGCCGAACTGCGCGTGCGCTGCGATGGCGTTGGCCAGGCGGTCCGCGCCAATCGTCGCCGGCTTCGGATAGTCGATGCCGATGCCGGTCACCGTCCGCGCCGTAAGCTGAAAGGCGGCGCACTGCCAATGCTCGCGCAGCAGCCGCTTGAGCGGCGGATTGAGCCTGGGCACCACGCTACAAAACACCGCGCCGTCGAGCCGGTCGGCCTTGGCCAAGCGTAGCAATTTGGCGAGCGACCGCTCCGCTTGGCCAAGCGCAAGCAGCGAGCTTGCAAACCGGGCATCGGCCACGATGCGCTCGCCGTTTGCCGCGGCGGCGTGAATGTGCGTGTTGCCAATATCGACGAGCAGAACCACAGCGGCAAAAGCTGCCACGCCCCCGCACAAGTTTGAAGTTATAAGTTTACAGCTTGGTTTGCTTGAAACTTGAATCTTGAAACTTGAGACTCGCTTCCCTGCGTCATGCCGATCAACGACCGCATCCGAGACAAGCTGAGCCAGCTCCCGCACAAGCCGGGGGTGTACCTCATGCGCGACCGCTTCGGCACGGTGATCTACGTCGGCAAGGCCCGGGCGCTGCGCAAGCGGGTCAGCCAGTACTTCCACCCGTCGCGCCGGCACGGCTGGGACCTGAAGCTGGCGGCGTTGATCGAGGCGATCGAGGACTTCGACGTGCACGTCGTCAAGAGCGAGCCGGAGGCGCTGCTGCTCGAGGGCAAGCTGATCAAGGAGTTCAAGCCGCGCTACAATGTCAGCTTTCGCGACGACAAGAATTTCCTGCTCATCAAAGTGAACCTCAACGACCCGATGCCGCGGTTCGCCCTCACGCGCGTGCGGCAGCAGGACGGCGCGAAATATTTCGGCCCGTTTGCCAGCAGCGGGGCGTGCCGACGGACGATCACGATGCTGCGCAAAAAATTCAACCTGCGCGGCTGCCGTCCGCTCAAACCCACCGAGCGCGACTACAAGCATTGTCTCTACGGCCACTTACAGCACTGCTCCGCGCCGTGCGTCGGCAAGGTGACGCTTGACGACTACCGGCGGCAGGTCGTCGAGGCGTGTGACTATCTCGCAGGCCAAACCGGCGAATGGGAAAAGGAACTCGAGGCCCAGATGCGGAAGGCCTCCGAGGCGCGTGACTTTGAGAAGGCCGCGCGCTACCGCGATATGATCAGCGACCTGCGCGAGACTACCCGCAAGTCACGCAAGTTCACCCGCATGCCGGTCAGGCTGCCGGGCGCGATCGATCCCGGGCGCGATCTCGCCGCGCTTGGCCAGGCACTTGGGCTTGACTCGCCGCCCAAGCGCATCGAGGGGTTCGACATCTCAAACATCAGCGGCACGTTCATGGTTGCGTCGATGGTCAGTTTTTTGGACGGCAAACCGGATCGCGCGCAGTACCGGCGTTTTCGCATGAAGAGCGTCGTGGCGCAGGACGACTTTGCCTGCATGGCCGAGACGGTGCGGCGGCGTTACAGCCGGCTCCAGCGCGAGTCGCGTCCGATACCGGATCTGATTCTGATCGACGGCGGGAAGGGGCAGCTTGGCATGGCGTGCCGCGAGCTGGCCAAGCTCGGCCTCGAGGGCGTGCCGGTGATCGGCCTGGCCAAAGAGTTCGAGGAAATTTACCGGCCCGGCGAAAGTGCGCCGCTGCGGCTGGGCCTCGACAGCGGCGCGCTAAAGCTGCTGCAGCGTGTGCGTGATGAGTCGCACCGATTCGCCAACACATACAACGCCGAGCTGCGATTGAAGAAAATTTCCGAGAGCATTCTCGATGAACTGCCCGGCATCGGCGACAGCCGCAAGGCCGCGCTGCTCAAGAAATTCGGCTCGGTGCAACGGCTGCGCAAAGCCAGCCTCGAGGACATTCAGCAGGTTCCCGGCTTCGGCAAAAAATCGGCCGCAGCGCTGAAGGAATTTTTGGGGATACGGCCAAAGAGCGCCAAGTCGACCTAACTCTTCGGTGGACCGGTGGTGGTTTGGAATTTGGGCACCGACTCGGCGATGAATTTGGCCATCTTGTCGAAGGTCGCGTCCTCGTCGCCCGGGTTGCAGATGGCGAAATAGGTCACGTAGGCCCAGCGCTGCAGCACGCCTTCGCTGAGCCGTCCCTTGGTCATCATCCACATCCGGTCGAGATGATGCGTCGCCAGTTTGCCGTCAGCGACGAACCAATAGATGTAAACCCCCCTCAACGGCACCTCGCGCCCGTTGCGATCGCGGGCCGTCTTTGAGGTCGTCAATTTCATGACCGGCAGATCGTACGCGTGCGGTTGCCGGATCGGGATGGCGACCACCTCGCGCAGGTCGATCGTGAAACCCTGCCCCGGCAGGCAATACTCCGGCTTGTGAATCGAGGTGCGGTCCTGCCCCATGAGTACCACGCTGCTCTCGATCCAGGTTTTGTCCGGGAAAGAGTAGCGGCGTCGGCCGTATGTGGTGTCCGGCGGCAGCCAGTCGAGCTCCAACTGGGTGACCGGTGTCGGCTTGGAGGTGCAGTCAAAAACCTGCACCGGCAATGCCACGCCGTTGGTGCGCACAACCAGGTTGTCCTCGTTGCGCAACTCCATGGCGGCCAAGCGCAGCCCCGGTTGGCCAAGCGCTTGACCGGCGGAATTGAGCCGCGCCAAAAACACCGCCGACGCCCCAACGAGCAGCAGAAAAACGGCGACGATGATTTTACCCCGCCTACTCACTGGCCACCTCCGTTGCCGGCTCGGGCCGCTCGTCCTCCTTAATCACTCTGCCGAGGATCAGCACGCCGACGAACGCCGGTACGTACGGCAGCAGGCTCAGGATCCCGTTTTCGTGAACGAAGTTTCCGGCGGCCTGTCCGGCTCCCGGTTGGGCCGACTCCGCCACCTCGGCTGCCAGAATGATCAGCGCCAGCCGAAAGATGTTCCCCGCCACCGCCAGCGGAAAGGCCGAGAGGATGATCACCGCCGATTTCCATCGCGTGCGAAAGGCGACGAAGCCGTAAATGGCAAAGAACGCTAGCGTCACCGTCAGGCTGCGAATCCCGCTGCACGCGGCGGCGATCTCGTAGGCGTAGCGGCGCTTGGAGTCAAAAATCTGCACGCCCTCCTGGATGATATCGACGCCGAGCAGCGTGCCACAAATCCATCCTGTGATGTCCGACACCAGATGCCGCAGCGGCACGGTGACAAAGTCGGCCATCGTCCCCAGCGGCACGGCGAACGCAAAAAGGAAGACGGGGAAAAAACTGGCCCGCAACCAGGCCGGCCCCCAAACCAAGCCGGTCATCGCGTACAGCCCAAGGTAAAAACCGACAATCGAGATGCGCGTTTGCTGGATGACGTAGCCGAGCAGATGCACCGCCAGCGCGAACGCCACCAGCGCCATCGCCGGCCACCAGTTGCGCTTGGGCACGGCGAGCAGTTCGTCGCGTTTCCAGTAGCAAAGGCCCAGCACGATCAGCGGGATGATGTAGCCCAGTTCGTCGTCCTTCGAACTGCCGTAAGCGTAGTTCATCCAGCCGTAAAGCGAATGCGTATCGACGTAGCCGAAGGTGGAGTTGCCGAGCAGATGAAAGAAAATCAGCCAAGCCCCGAGCAGCACGAGGAACAGCGGCTTGTCCGGCATCCCCCGCCAAAAGCGCGACAACTCATCCCCGA
>QOAX01000104.1 GCA_003972865.1 Verrucomicrobiota bacterium
CGAAACGCGTCCCCATTTCATCGAATGTGCAGGGAACCGGTCGAGGCCTCAATATAAGACAGTTCAGGAAACGCACGGAATGACCAGCTGCGCCGAATGGACCGGAGTGCTCCTGTCTGTGCTGCTCAAGGAGGCCGGTATAAAAGGCGGGGCGTCCTGGATCGTGGCGGAAGGGACAGAGGAAGTGAAGGGCGCGTCGAGCATTCCGATGGCGAAGGCCATGGACGACTGTATCGTGGCCTACGGCATGAACGGCGAGGCGGTGCGTCCCCAGCAAGGGTTTCCGCTACGGCTGCTGGTTCCCGGCTTCGAAGGCATCTTTAACTCGAAGTATCTCAGGCGAATCAAGGTGGTGGACCGGTACTACTTGACCTACAACGACTACGGGCACCTTAATCGGCGTGACGACCCGGAAGGCGCTGCGCTGGGAATGTTGATCGGACCGAAATCGGTCATCACCTTTCCGTCCGGCGGACAGCAGCTGCCCGACCGCGGATTCTACGAGGTCAGTGGGTTGGCCTGGTCCGGTGGGGGCGCCGTTGGCAGGGTGGAGGTATCCACCGACGGCGGCCGGCGCTGGACGGACGCCGAGATTAAGGGGACGGCGCATCGCATGGCGCACACCCGCTTTAGTGTCGGCTGGAATTGGGACGGACAAGAGACCGAGCTCCTGTCGCGCTGCACGGACGAAACGGGCCAGGTCCAACCGACGCGAGCTCAGATCGCCGAGTTCTTCAACGTGCCCGTCGGCCGTGTGCCGGGCATGGACAATTCCATCCAGCCGTGGAGGGTCGCGAGCGATGGGAGCGTGCACAATGCGATTGCTTAGGCTTCTCGCGTTTGTGATGCTCCTCGGGGGTACCGCGCTGGCGCAGTCGCCCACCTATGGCGTGGGAAGGACCCCGACTGCAGAAGAGATCCGTGCCTGGGATATCGCCATCAGTCCGACGGGAGAGGAACTCCCGCCGGGGCGTGGAACCGCCGAGGAAGGCGCGCTGGTCTATCGGCGGCAATGCGCAGCATGCCATGGGGCGGAAGGGCAAGGGGCCGGCGCTCCCAGGTTGGTAAAACGCCAAGCGGAACCAAATGTCGACCCCTGGAACTTGGGGCGAATATTGCCGATCCGCGCGCCGTACGCGACGGGGGTATGGGATTACATCAATCGAGGCATGCCTCTCAATCGAGAGGGAACCCTCACCGCCGATCAGGTCTACGCGCTGACGGCCTATTTGCTCTACCTAAACGATGTCATCCCGGAGGAGAAAGTGCTCGACGCCCAGAGCCTGCCAAAGGTGGAGATGCCAAATCGTAATGCCTGGGCTCCCCTACCGGAGTGGAAGCGCGGAATGCCAAGGCTGCCAGGTTACCCCTACTAGTTCAAGTCATCCGGCTGGTCCGTGCCGGCGACATCGACGACCGCGAACAGTGGACTGAACTGGCCGGCTGGCTCTCGGAGAAGGCCGTCGCGTTCAATCGAAGTTTCGGCCCAAGAATTTGCAGCCTGGTGTGACCACTGGCCGTCGCCTAGCCAGGTCAGGCCCAGCCTGCACACCGCCAGCCTTGCCCCTTTACGCCCCGATGGTCCTGGGCACAGTTCCGGGCACAGTGACCTACTCAGTCGGGCCACCGGCTCCACTCCAAATTATGCTTGCGCCGAGAAGTCGATCTTTCGCGTCAGGTACATGATGGTCGCGATGACGACGAAGAGTCCGATCGAACCAATGAGCAGGGCGTAGTCCTGGGTTCTCAGCAAGATGTAGAGATACCCGTAAAGAACCGTCGTAATGGATCCGACGATGGACGCTCTCGTGGGGCTCTTGAGCACGACCGAGGAGTATGAGCCGATTAGAAGCACGATGGCGGAACTGGCGGCGATGTAGGCCGTTAAGAATCCTATGTGTTCGGCGAGGGACAGTTCGAGAAGGTAGAACACGCTCATCCCAGCACCGAGGAGGAGATACTGGAGCGGATGAATGCGGACTCCGCTGAGAATCTCGAACAACCACAGGGTGATGAACGTCAGCACCAGAAAGAGCGGGGCGTACTTCACACTTCGGTGCCCCATTCGATAATTGTCTATCGGCACGAAAAACCTGACCCCGAATTTGGAGGTATTGATTGCCTCATCGAAGTCGGACCCGGTCCTCCACTGTTGGGGATAGTTTCTGCCGAGAAATGGGATGCTCCAAGTCGCTTTGAATCCGTCCTTGCTGACCGAGCGTTCATTCGGAAGCCAGTTGCCTTCAAAACTCGGATCGGGCCAGTCCGAGGCCAACTCGACGTCCGTCTCTCGACCGAATGGGGCGAAGTACACGCCCTCGCTTCCATTCAGCGCCAGGGGAAAGGAAAAGTCGAACACCTCCCCCTCCAATGCCTGTGTGAGGAGCACATGAATTCCTGGTCCGGCGACGCTGGAGTCGCCTGAGCCTGGTAAGAAGTCGAACTCGCTGCCGTTCCAGTTGAGGACAGCCTGGTCAGTGATGCCCTTGGAGTCCGAAACGCCGAGCGACAAGTAGGCTTGCTCCCACAGAATGTCCTCGGCACTGGTTCCCCATGCCGAGAAATCAGGCCGGGAGAAGCCACCGCTCACTTCAAGGGATAAGGTGTATAAGGGGACTTGAAAGATTCCCCGAGAGCGTACTTCGCTGGCTGTTCTCCCGGTTATGCGCAGCGTCTCAGGCAAGAACGTGGCGTACCGCGTCTCGGTGCGCGTAAAGTCTTCCACCTGACTACCGGTCGTACGTAACTCGGTCCAATGATGCAAGTAGGGAACGGTAATCCAGGGACCCGCAATCGACTGATTCCCTCCCCAACTCGAGGTGACTTCCCGAACTCCGTTATCTCGTGTCTCTTCTCGCTCGCCAATAACGCCATCGATCATCACAATGGGAATTTGGAGCAAAAGGATCAAGAACCCGATCAGCAGGACCCGAAGCAGCTTCGAATTCCGTATCGGTTCCGTGGCATCCTGTAGCCAGTTGTTCGACATCCCTCCTCACTTTCCCGCCTGAAGCGAAACGTAACACCCGTGAAATACCGTTACTCTGTAATACAAAGTCGATACGCAAGAATTGCTATGTGGTCGACCATCCCTCTGACGGCCGTGTATATCGGTGCGCTGAAAGTATCGTGCCGAGGCACAGTCTCGAACACAGTCGCAAGCCGGCCAGCAATTCTTTGGAGGCAGCAAACTTTATTCGCTCTGTATCGCAGAGTAATAGAGTCTTACGAGGATGTCAATCGGTCCTCAAAGTCGCCGACAATAACGGGTTCATTTTGTCTGCTTTTGCACCTGAGGCCAAAGAACGCGTGACGGATCCAGGGGCCATTCGCGAAGCAGTTTCACGAATAGAGTGAACAGCTGAAATGGACGGTCGCGTTCTACCGTTGACTGGCAGGAGGTTCAACGCGGTGACGTTCCGGCTCACGCGGGTGGGCGGCGTCCCACCCGCGGATGCTCAGACGACGAAGACCCCGACGTAGATCAGGGCGGCTCCGAGCACAACGGTAAGAAAACCGATGACGCGCAAGACCGCGTCGCCCCCTGAGCCCTCGAAGAAGCTGAGTATGGCGCGGACGAATCGCCGCACGCTGTCCGGCAGGACCAAGACTTACGGCTTACACGGGTGCGCGGCGTCCCACGCGCGGGCGAGGTAGGGGGTTGTGCGGGTCGCCACCCTGCTCCAGTTGATGTCGACCCGTGAATCCGCCATCGGTCGAGTAAGCGTAGAAGCTCAGGTTAAAGCGTGAACGTAGGGTCGGTGCGGCGAGCCACGACAACATCTTGAGTAGCCCCATTCGATCACTTATGGCGAGACACCTCACAGAAACGGTGGCCTGAGGCACGGGAACATGGCCTCAGACCCCCTGAACGTGGGACGCTGACAGCATTTATCGACCTTCGTA
>QOAX01000061.1 GCA_003972865.1 Verrucomicrobiota bacterium
CATCGAGATCCGGCTGGGTACGCAAACAGGATTGCAGACATAGGCCCGCGAAAACCGAATGCCCGACCTGGCCATGGAATCGAGCGCCCGGGTTTTCAGATACGGATTGCCAGCGCTCGACAGCATCCTGGCATGATGCTGATCCGTGATAATGAACAGGATGTTGGGTTTGTCAGACTGCTCGACAGCTTGGCCAGTTGCCGCAAACTGAAACGACAATGCAGCCATCACGAGGACGTCAAAGGGAATGAGTCGTCTGATTTGAGTATTATGTTTCAAGGCTTCTCCTCCCGAATAATTGGGTTTAGCATGGGGGTTCGGATTGTGAGGTCATTCGTATTTGGTAATGACTTTTCGTTCCTTGACTGGCCACCATGCGGCAATCTTCGCAGCCAGGTCAGCGACGACCTCGGGATGTTTTTTTGCAAGGTTCGTCTTTTCATGGGGATCCTTTGACAGGTCGAAAAGTTGGGGGCGTTTCTCGGTTCGGGGATGAGTGCTTTGGTAACGATTCACTTCGCCGTCGTAGGTTAAGAGCAACTTCCATTTGCCTTCGATCCGCCATCGAAAAAGAAGCGAGGCTTCGGGTTTTTTGATATCTGCGATGTCATGGGCAAGACTTTCCCCGAAGATACCCGAGCGCTTGATGGGGAGCTTTTTCTGAAGATTTTCCAGGAGATTCACGCCAGGCACGTCATTGGGAATTCGAGCGCCCGCAGCGGCAAGCACGGTGGGGAAGAGATCGATGGAAGATACGAGTTCGGGGCGCTTGGCGGGATCAAGGCCGCCGTTCGGCCAGGAGAACATGATGGGTGTGCGAACCCCGCCCTCGTAGGGCGTCTGCTTGGAGCGAGGCGCATATCCGTTTCTTTTTGGATTTTGGATCCAGCCATTGTCGGTAACGTATACGATCAAGGTATCGTCCCGGAGGTTTCGTTTCTCAAGAATGTCGATGAGCTGTCCGCAGGTTTCGTCAAACCACTCACAGCAGGCATAATACTTGGCAACGCTAATGGGAAGGCCCTGTTCCTTGTACCTTTTGAGAAGGCGTTGCGGAGGATTATGCGGAGTATGGGGGAGAAACACGCCATACCAGAGAAAGAAGGGCTTTTTTTCCGCAACGGCATGGTCAACGAATTTTTCGATCGGTTCCATTCCTTCCCGACCGATCTTCAGGCCGTCGTCACCATGGCGACCGCCGCGTTCCGGAAATCCCCGGGTCATCCCATGGGTGAATCCACCGTGCTTGTAACTTCCTTCCCACCATTTTCCGCTTTGGTGGCTGAGATAACCGCGTTCGGCGAGCAACTCAGGCAGGGTGTCGAATTTGTCGAGATAGGAGATGAGCTTGGCCCGGCGTTGGTTGTTAAGTTCGGAACCGCGCTCGGCGTACTTGGGTGATGGATCGTTTCCAGTTACGCCATGCCGATGGGCGAAATGCCCGGTCGCCAAAGTTGCCAGGGATGGACGACAAAGGGCAGTCGGAACGTATCCGCGCTCGAAGACAACGCTTTGCCTGGCCAACTTGTCCAGATTGGGAGTCCTGATGTGAGGATGCCCCATAAAACCATAATCGGTCCATGCCTGGTCATCGGAAATAATGTAAACGATATTGGGCCGGTCAGCCGCGGATGCGGTGAAAGCGCAGATGAGGAAAAGCGCGGACCAAAGGGTGATAATTATTTTTTGTTTCATAGATTCTTTCGGATACTTCATTCATTAATTCATCTTTACGTTTAGTGATCTGCAGGCAAGAATTTGCTACCGTTGCTTTTCTGTCGGCGGAAATCGCTTGCGCCCGCCACTGTCGACGGGCTGACCGGTTCGCATCCTCCACCACTCCCCAGCTCGTTTCTCATCGTAGTGCGGATTCGGATAGGGCATGCGAGCAGTCACCTGCTGACGCCATTGCTGCAGTTTCTTCTTAAGATCTGCGACGCGACCAGCGCGCTGCTTGACGAGGTTTTTCGTCTCGCCAAGGTCCTCGGCAAGGTTATAGATCTCGACGTCGCCAGTTCCGTCAAGGTATTCGATCAGCTTCCAGTCACGCTCACGAATGCTGCTGGCGGGGCGATCATGGTGGTAGTGTGGATAGTGCCAGTGCAGCGCATTCCGCGTCAACCTGGCGGTGGAATCCGCAAGCAGCGGTTTCAGACTTAGCCCGTCAATCGTTTGCCCGGCGGGTAGTTTTCCATGGGCAAGATCGACAAAGGTCGGGTAGAAGTCATAGCTGATCGTTGGCTCCGAACAAACCGTGCCCGGTTTTACGATCGGGGGGTATTTCACAATCAAGGGAACGCGAACGCCGCCTTCGTGGAGTGAGCCCTTTTCGCCTTTCAGTGGAGCCTGGCTGGAGACATTGTCGTCAGCCTCTTCTCGATAATCGTAGCGTCGATACAGGCCTCCGTTGTCAGAAGTAAAGACGATCATTGTTTTTTCGGTGAGGCCGGCTTTTTCAACGGCCTTTACGATGCGTCCTACCATGTCGTCGCAATGTTCAACCATCGCTGCGTACACCGGGTGCGGCAACTCCCGTTTTGTATCTGCTGCCCTTTTTGTGTACTTGTCCACCTTGGCGGACATTGCTCCCAATGGAATATGAACGGCGAAGGGGGAAAGCATCAAGAAGAAGGGTTTGTCTTTGTTCTTCGTCACAAATTCAGTGCAGAGATCCGCTTCAAACTCCGTCCGGTATTGCCCAGGCCTTGGCTTCTGACCGCCGGGACTTTGCACGCGATACCTGCCAGGCAGGTGCGGGCCGGCGATGACGGCCGAAAAATCGTAGCCCTGATGATCCGGCTGAAACTGCGGACCATTGCCGAGATGCCATTTCCCAACGTACCCCGTGGAATAGCCGGACGTCTTCAACGCTTCAGCAACCGTGATCGTATCCAGCGGCAGCGCCATGGTGGTCAGCGGAGTGATCACACGTTCGAACGGCCGCCAATGCCCGGGGATATGTGCTGTGATTCCAATTCGCGCCTGATTCTGGCCGGACTGTACTGCGCATCGTGTTGGCGAACAGACGGCTCCGGCAGCGTAGAAATCTGTGAACCGCATTCCATCAGCCGCCAGTTGGTCGATGTGCGGCGTATCAATGAAATCATTGCCATAGCAGCCGACGTCCTTCCACCCCATATCGTCAATGAAAATCAGAATGATGTTGGGACTGTCGGCAGCCCTGAGCTGCGATCCGGCGAATCCCACCAACAGCACAGCTGCGATTGTTGTGAGTAGGAGGTGTTTCATTTCCCTTCAGCTTTCAATTCTTCACCCGTCTTGGCTCCGTGTTTTCGGAGGAGGTTGGCGATTTCGGTATGTTTGTTTTCCATAGCAATATCCAAAAGTGTTAGTTTGTTTTCGTTCGTAAAGTTTGGGTCGGCTTTTGCCTTAAGGTATGCTTTTACCCTTTTCATATTCCCGTTTACACACGCTTGGTCAATTTGCTCTATCCCGCAGGTTGTTAGTAGAATCTTATCGCTCCATTTTGGATTTAGCGCATGGGATATGAATAAGATTGAAACTGCTAACGTGGCCCATGAGAACCACTCTTTGAATCCAATATCATAAAAAGCAAATAAGCCTAGTACTCCTAAAAAAAGACATGCGAATCTTAATATCATTACTTCCCTTCAGCTTTCAATTCTTCACCTGTCTTGCCGCCGTGTTTGCGGAGGAGGTCGGCTATTTCGCCTTTGGCCTCATCTAGCGGTGTTTTGCCGTTAACATCCTTCGCATTCGCATCCGCACCTTTGGCGATTAGCAGTTCTACGATTTCCTTGTGACCTTTCTCAGCTGCGAAACCCCGAGGCCTTATCTAGTCAAGCCCCTAAGCAATACCCAAACCCATAGCAGAGGTCAGTTGACGTTTTACCTAGATCTGAGACTAGATCTGAGAGTGATCTTTCTTGTAGAATGTTCCTGCATCCATATGACATCAGGATTGTTTGACATAGGAGTCCCTTGGGTTAGATAATCCGAAATTGGGGGCGTCGTCCTCGCGTCTCTCCATTTGTGAATAACGGCATGCCCATCCGCAAAAGAAAAACCGGCAGCATTGTTGTGATAACTGGCAGGATAATCCTGAATGCTAATCATAAAGGGACGATCTGGATACCCCTCCATTCTAACGGCAAAATAACCGTCATTAATGGTATCTTCCCTTTCATCCAATAAGACCCAGGTTGAACTCGGGCCAGGGGCTACAAAATCGCTATCCTTTATATAAACCCTCCAACCTCCCTGTGTAAATGCAGGGCCACAAACCCAACTATTCATTGATCGGCTTCTTATTCTTCTGACTTTTTTTGTTTTATTGATAAGTCCGAAGCTTTGATCAGATGGACATTGAAAAATTTCTCGCGAATTTCCTGCGTAAGGAAAAAGCCTGTTACCGCCTTTGGGGTTATTTTTTCCAGCTAAATAAAATTCCCAATCCCAATTGTTAGGATTTGACGGGGCTCTTTTATCAAGCCAATTCCCTCCCACCCACTCGGGTGCTACATTCCAACGCCCAGAAGCAACTAATTTCCCATCATGATCGTCTGCATAGAAGCGCCAAGCCAAAGAAAGCTGCTGGTTGTTGCTCATACAACTAATTCCTTTGGAGGAGGCCTTGGCCCTCGCCAGAGCAGGTAATAATAACCCAGCAAGAATTGCGATAATCGCAATTACGACCAGCAACTCTATCAGGGTAAATGCCCTCAGAGGGTTAATGGATGTAACGGCTTGCGCCATCCCTATCTGAGTTTGAAATTCGTGGTTATCCGAATCGCCGGTATTTTCAAGTTCGGTATTGGGGCTGCCAAGTTCCCCGGAAACACGTTCAACCGGGTCGACCAGCGCCTGTTCAGCATCGTCTCGAGTATTTTGTGGGTCGTCCATGCCGTGGTTTGATAACCCGCCACCATTCTAGACACAAGAAAATCCGCACCTTCGGCAACTGGTTCAGCTGGTTCCGTTTCTGCTGGAGGAGTCGATTGCTGCGTTGCCTTCCCACACCCCACCAACAGCACAGCTGCGATTGTTGTGAGTAGGAGGTGTTTCATTACTCGCCCAAAGTTCAGCTTATTTGATTATTTTTGCAATGGATTTCTGATTCCTCTTTCGCTTCAATGTGTCCTTTTAGCCTTCGCCAAGCGCTCATACGGCATTTTAGGCTTACAGCTTGTTTGCGGGCTTGCAGCTTTGCCTCTCCATCCAAACCCGCTCGGTTGTCTCTTTGCGGCCCTCTGCTTCTCAGCGTCCTTTTGCGTTTAAAATAAAAACAGCACTTGCCCAAGCGGGCCGAGCCAATCTCCCAGACAAACTACTTCGCCATGAGACAGATATCCTAGAAACAAAACTATTGTTTGTAGGATAAGTATGAATTTCTGAATAAAAGAATTTTCTCGGTTTTAGCAGAGCTGCGGCCACAATGCCGACGCGATGCCGATGCTGCTGGCGGGCGGCGGCGTGAAGCGCGACGCCAGGAGGATATATGGAGGACAGCTTCAGCGTCGGCATAAGCTCCGTGCGAGATCTTAGTTGAAAATAGATCCTTCCTTCTCCTCTCACATGTTGGTGAACTTCAAAAAAACCACGCTACTCTGTGTAGCACTCTTCTCCTGCCTCGGGATGGCTCATCCTGATCTTGTTTCGCACTGGCCGCTCGACGGTAATGCCAATGACATCGTCGGCAACCACGACGGCGAGGTCAGCGGCGGTGTCGCCTTCGGAGCCAAGGGCGCGGCCGCCCACACCGGAACCGCAGCGGAGTTCAATGGTTTGTCGTCGACTATCACCGTTCCGCATTCCACCGAGCTCAACCCCCAGAGTTTCACGCTGGCATTATGGGCCAGGTCA
>QOAX01000288.1 GCA_003972865.1 Verrucomicrobiota bacterium
TCGGGTTTTGGCACTTGATCCGCCCCCGGTCTTCTTCGACGATTTTGAAGCCGGGGGAGAAGGCTGGACGCATGGTGGGGACGAGGATAACTGGGAACTGGGTGTTCCCACCACCTGACCGGGTAAGGCGTTCAGCGGGGACAATGTTTATGCGACTGGGCTGGGGGTTGATTTCGCAGCTTTCACGGATTCGTATTTGCGCTCACCAATAATTGACCTAAGTGATAAGAAGATTCAGGCAACCTTGAGTTTCTCGGAATTCAGAAAGATTGATCCTGAAATTTCGTTCCACATGGTTTCCGTGGTTATTCTTGATGCCGAAACAGAAGAAATTCTTGAGGAGCCCTATGAGGCTTCCGGCGCGACCAATGGTTGGGAGGTACAATCCTTCCGTCTCAAACCGGATAGCTTGGCTCGAAAGATTATAGTTGAATTCTGGTTGTCCACAGACGACTTCAATTTACAGGAAGGCTGGTTCATCGATGACGTCAAGGTTGTTGCTGAATAGGTGACTCGCAGAACATCTTACCACGTTCGCGGTATGGAAGTGCACTAACCTCTAAAACAGGAGAACATAATGACCTCTAAAACAGGAGAACATAATGACCACTAAACAGGAGAACATAATAACCTCTAAACGTTTCAATCGCCGATCGTTTCTGCAAACCAGCGCCGCTATCGGAGCAGCCGCGACTCTTTCGGCGCCAAACATCTTGCGCGCTCGCAATCTGAATGAGAAACTCAATATCGCGATGATCGGCTCCGGTGGTCGTGGTCGACGCAACCTCGCCGAATTCAAATCGGAAAACATCGTTGCCCTGTGCGATGTCAACGAAAACAACCTGAACTCCGCTGCCCAGCAATACCCCAAGGCTCGCAAAGCGACTGACTTCCGCAAACTGTTTGACCACCAGAAAGAATTTGATGCGGTTGTCGTGAGCACCTGCGAGCATACTCACGCCTTTGCAACACTACCGGCGCTTCAATTGGGAAAGCATGTCTACTGTGAAAAGCCGCTGACTTACAACATCGAAGAGGCGCGCATCATTCGCATGGCGGCTCGCCGCACGAAAGTTGCCACGCAGATGGGAACGCAAAACCACGCCAACAATAACTATCGACGCGTGGTCGAACTGATTCAGTCAGGGGCGATTGGCCCGGTTCGCGAAGTTCACGTCTGGAATTCACGCGCCTGGGGCTGGCACAAAGACGAACAGGCTGCCCGCAAAGCCAAAGATCGCTTCATCGTGGTTCGCACGCCAAAGAAATCGCACCCGGTACCATCCGGTTTGCACTGGGATCTATGGCTGGGACCGGCACCGGCCCGGCCGTTCCACAACGATTATTTCCCCGGTCCGAAATGGTACCGCTGGTGGGATTTTGGAAACGGCACCATGTCCGACCTCGGTAGCCACTGGATCGACCTACCGTTCTGGGCCTTGAAACTCGAAGCGCCGATGACGGTCGAAGCCAGTGGACCGAAACCTCATCCCGATATTGCTCCCGCTTCGATGCAAGCGATCTATGAATACGGCGCTCGCGCCGAATTGCCGCCGGTGAAACTGACTTGGTATCAGGGATTGGAGAAGCCGCAAATCTGGAAGCGGAACGGTATCCCTAAGTGGGCCAGCGGTCATCTGTTCATTGGCGATAAGGGCATGCTGTTATCCGATTACCGAAAACATGTTTTTCTTCCTGAAGAAAAGTTCGCCGATTTCAAAGGCCCGGACCCGTTCATTCCGCGCTCGCCCGGCCATCACGAGGACTGGATCGCCGCATGCAAAGGAGGGGCTCCGACACTGAGCAACTTTGAATATGCCGGTTTGTTGACTGAGGCCAACCACTTGGGAAATGTCGCTTTTCGCGCCGGCAAGAAAATCCAGTGGGATACAAAAGAGATGCGCGCCACCAACGCTCCCAATGCCGAGCGGTTCATTAGGCGCGATTACCGCAAGGGTTGGAAACTCAGTTAGTCGCTCGTTGGCCCAGTTTTCGGGGGTCACATCATGTCAATGCAGCGACCCTGGTATTCCAGGAATTCCAGGATATTCATCCAAACTTTTCACAAAGGGTATTTCTGTTTAATGAAAAACGATTGCTTTTGTTGTCCAAAAAAGGAAATTTGGACTTGTTAATTTGTTGAGTGACCTGAGGGAGGTGACTCGTTTAAATTCCCGGCGTTGAAATGGTTCGTTAAAAGGATATCGGAAATTGGGTAAGATTGTAACAAAATTAGCCCTATTTTCTTTGGTTGTTGTCGGGCTCTCCAATGCGAGGGCTGCTGGGGAGTTTGATTACTTTGAAAAGGAGATCCGGCCGCTACTGCACAAGCATTGTTACAAGTGCCATTCCACCGAGGCCGAGAAATTGAAGGGTGGTTTGCTGTTGGACAGTCGCCGGGGATGGGCGACGGGGGGTGACTCCGGCCCGGCAATTGTCCCCGGTGACCCGGAAGGGAGTTTGCTGCTGCGCGCAGTGAGTTACGCGGATGACGATCTGCAAATGCCGCCCAAGTACAAGCTCGCGGATCACGAGCGTGCGGCCTTGGGCAAGTGGGTAGAGGCCGGTGCGGCGGATCCACGCGATCACCAAACGGAGGGCAAAGCCGAAGGCATCGACCTGACCAAGGGACGCGAATTCTGGTCGTTTCGGCCGGTGACCAACCAAGCTGTGCCGAAGATGAACCCAGCGCCTGGCCAAGGGGAAAACCTGGGTGCAATCGATCGATTTATTTTGGCGCGCCTAGCCAAGGAGGGGATCGAGCGGGTCGACTTGGCCAGGCCGGAGACGCTGCTTCGCCGCTTATATTTCGACCTGATCGGTCTGCCGCCGACTCCGGAGCAGATCGACGACTTTTTGACCGATCCGTCGCCGGAGGCGTACGAACGGTTGGTGGATCGCCTGCTGGGTTCACCGCAGTTCGGTGAGACATGGGGACGGCACTGGCTGGACGTGGCGCGTTTTGCCGAGAGCAGCGGCGGTGGGCGGAGTTTGATGTTCAAGGACGCATGGAGATTTCGCGACTACGTGATCAACGCCTTCAACGACGACAAGCCGTTCGACCAATTCATTCGCGAACAGATTGCGGGTGACCTGATGCCAGCAGGCACTCGCGAGCAGCAAAACGAACGCTTTGTCGCCACCGGCTTTTTGGCGTTGGGTCCGCACAACTACGAGTTGCAGGACAAGGAACTGTTGCGGATGGAAGTGGTGGACGAGCAAATCGAGACGGTTGGCCGAGCGTTTCTCGGTATGACGCTCGGCTGCGCGCGCTGTCACGACCACAAGTTCGACCCGGTTCCCACTGATGATTATTATGCGTTGGCCGGCATCTTTCGCAGCACGCAATCACTCGTTCCGGGCAACGTCTCCAGCTGGGTGGCGCGGGAACTCGAACCGGAGCCAACGCTGAAAAAGGCAATCGAGCAACATACCGGAGAGACCGGGGAAGCCAACGCCGCGCTCAAGGCTGCTAAGAAAGAACTGCGAAAAGTCGAGGAAACCTCAGGTAAGACAGGGATTATTGTCGATGACTTGCAAGCGGAGAAAATCGGTGATTGGGATGGGTGGCATTATGAGCAGACTGCACAAGGTTCCAAAGCAGGATTATCCGGAAATCTTGCTCAAAATGGCACCTAAACACTCACAACTCTCGATATATATTGATGTATAAATCGTACTTGCCGTGCTCAAAACGCGCTGGAAACCTCATAAATGGAAAGATCACATTTTTTTACATCGAAGCTATGTCCAAAAAAAAATCTCAACTCCGAAAAAATATTTTTTTTTTCTTGCTCGAAAAAAATATTATTTTTTTTCAAAATTTTTTCATCAAAAATCGAAAAATTTCAAAAATCCTCCAAAGTCAGATTTTCGAAAATTTT
>QOAX01000207.1 GCA_003972865.1 Verrucomicrobiota bacterium
GACTTGTCCGGTTGGTCATACAGGCCGCGCTCGAGTCGATACGTGTCGCGTGGCTTGGGTAACTCGTGCAGCACCATCACCGTGTTGGTTGCGCCCGGCTGCGGACGCGGCACGGAGGTTTGCACCACCTTGATTTTCATCGGTGCGGGCACCACGAATTTGGCCTCCTCCGCCGACAAAATCGGCCAGCGCTTTGGCACCTCGATGAACGGCGGGCTGTTGCCGTTGTTCGGCCCAAGGCCGGCCTCGTCGATGTTGTTGAAGAAGGCAAAAAGCCGGTAGAAGTCCTTTTGCGTGACCGGGTCGAACTTGTGATCGTGGCAGCGCGAGCAGGTGAGCGTGAGCCCGAGAAACATCGTGCCCATCGTCTCCACGCGGTCGGCCACGTATTCGACGATCCACTCGTCCGGAATCGAGCCGCCCTCGGAGTTGATGCGGTGGTTGCGGTTGAAGCCGGTGGCCACCTGCGTGAAAAAGTTTCTGTCCGGAATCAAGTCGCCCGCCATCTGCTCGGTGATGAACCGGTCGAACGGCTTGTTGTCGTTGAGCGTCTTGATCAGCCAATCGCGCCACACCCACATGTAGCGCAGCCGGTCGTTTTGGTAGCCGTCGGTGTCGGCGTAGCGCGACGCCTCCATCCATCCCAGCGCCATGTGTTCGCCGTAACGCGGCGAGTCGAGCAGGCGATCCACTGCCTTCGTGTAGGCGTTGGGTGAGCCGTCATTGAGGAAGGCGTCGAGGTCCGCGAGCGTGGGCGGCAGGCCGGTGAGATCCAGCGTTACGCGACGGAGCAGGGTGGCCTTTTCGGCCTCGGGGGATGGCGTGAGCCCCTCTTGCTCAAGCCGTGCCAGCACGAAATGGTCGATGCCGTTGCGCGGCCAACCGGCGTCCCGCACCTTGGGCAAGCGCGGCCGCTTGGGTGGCACGAAAGCCCAGTGCCGGTCGTCGCTTGGCCAGGCTGCCCCGGCTCGGAGCCACTGCACCAGTTTGGCCCTATCCTCGTCACGCAACGGGCGGTTGGAATCCGCTGGTGGCATGCGTTCATCCGAATCATCGCTCGTAAGCCGTCGCAGCATTTCGCCGTCCGTCAGCACGCCGGCCTCCAGCGTTGCCGCGCGGTCGTGCAGGCGCAGCTTGGCTTTGCGAACCTTGGCGTCGGGACCGTGGCAGTGATAGCAGGCATCCGACAGCACCGGCCGAATGTCGCGGGCAAAGTCCACCTCCGCCCCCTGTGCCATGCTGCAAAGGAAAACTGCTGCCAAAATGGATATGACACGCGCCATTATCTGTGACACCGCTTGGTAGCAGATGACCCCCCATTTGTCATGTAAAGAATCGGCCTCATGTCCAGCCGGTCGTTGCCTTTTTGGGATTCTGTGCGTACAAAGCCGCGTGCAATTACCCCAATCCCCACTGGCGTCTTGGCACGGTGCTTTTGGCCAAGCGCCGAGGTGCCACCGCCCTGTGTTGAATTGCTTTTCATTAATCGTTGCAGCCATCAGTTGGCTCGCCTTGTCACCAGCCACGGGGCAGGGCGCCGATAAGGAGTTCAAGTCGCTACTGGCTGCCGACACACTCGACGGTTGGGAGACGATTGGCTCGGCAAAATGGACAGTGGCCAAGGGCGAGCTTGTCACCGGACAGGACGGTGATCCCAAGCGCTCGGGCATACTGCAAACCAAGCAGCACTACCGTGACTTTGAGCTGAAGCTCGATTTCAAGATCGACGAGCACGGCAAGTATAACAGCGGCGTGTATCTGCGGCGGCCAACCGAGCGTGGGGTGGGGCGGCCGTATCAGGTGAATATCGGACGGGGTGTCGCCGGCGAGCCGGTTGGCCTGCACCTCGACGACTGGCTTGCCAAGGGCGACGAACACGACAAAATCCGCAGGGCGCTGAAGTGGAACTCGCTGAGTATCCGAATCGTCGACTCACACATCGAGGTGTGGCTGAACGGTAAACAGATCGTTGATTTCACC
The DNA here is from genome assembly GCA_003972865.1 of Verrucomicrobiota bacterium. Lineage (GTDB taxonomy): Bacteria > Verrucomicrobiota > Verrucomicrobiia > Limisphaerales > UBA1096 > UBA1096. Next base: position 1,981 of record QOAX01000207.1, read on the forward strand.
CACAAAAACCCCAAGCCGTACCTGCTCAAGCCCGGGCCGATTGCACTGCAAACCTACGGGGCGGAAGGGCATTCCGGCTGGGTAAAGTTCCGCAACATGCAGCTAAGGGATTTGTCGAAATGAAGCGGTTGTTTTTTTCGTTTTTGTTGCTGGTGTGGTGTGCCGCGGGGCGGGCGGATGACCGGCCGAGTATCCTCTGGATCACGGCGGAGGACATGAGTCCGGTGCTGGGATGTTACGACGACCAATTTGCCGTTTCGCCGAACATTGATCGGTTGGCAACGGAGAGTGTGCGGTACACGCGGGCGTTTGCGAGTGCGCCGGTTTGTTCGCCTTCGCGGTCGTGCCTGATTACCGGTTGTTATCCGCCCTCCCTCAGCACGCAGCAGATGCGGTCGGGCTTTGCGATCCCCAAAAGCATGCGGGGGTTTCCGGAGCACTTGCGGGTGCGCGGGTATTACACGAGCAACAACGTGAAGACCGATTACAACACGGGCAACTACGCGGATATCATCAGGCATTCGTGGAACGAGAGCAGCGCCACCGCGCATTGGCGCAAGCGGCCGGACAAGACGCAGCCGTTCTTCAGCATTTTCAACCTGATGACCTCGCACCAGAGCCGTTCGATGGTGTGGCCGTACGCGCGGTTCAAGAAGGATGTGCAGAGCAGGCTATCCGCCGGCGAGATTCATGATCCGGCCAAGGTGCCGTTGCCGCCGTATTATCCGGACACGCCGTTGATCCGTCGCGAGGTCGCGCGCTTTTACGATTGCGTCACGGCGATGGACAAGGAGGTGGGCGCCATCCTGCAACAGCTCGAGGACGACGGCCTCGCGGAAAACACGATCATCTTTTTTTACAGCGACCACGGCAGCGGCATGCCCCGCCACAAGCGTGCGCTGCTGGACAGCGGCATGCACGTGCCGCTCCTGATTCGTTTCCCCAAAAAATGGCAGCACCTCGCCCCCGGCAAACCCGGCACCACCACCGACCGCCTCGTGAGTTTTGTGGACTACGCGCCCACCGTCCTCAGCCTCACCGGCGTCCCCATCCCCGAATATATGCAGGGCAAACCGTTCCTCGGGCTCAAGGTCGCCGCGCCGCGCCGGTACGTCTACGGCCACCGCGATCGAGTCGATGAAGTGCGCGACCTCGCCCGCTCCGTGCGCGATGGCCGCTACCTGTACATCCGCAACTACATGCCGCACCTCGGCTACAACCAGCCCACCGCCTGGCCCGACAACGGCGAAATTCGCCACGACTTTTATCGCTTGGCCAAGCGCGAAACGATGACCACCCCCCAATGGCACTTCGCCGGCCCCACTCGCGCAGTCGAGGAACTCTACGACTGCCAGGCCGACCCGCAGGACCTGAACAACTTGGCCAAGTCGGGAAAACATCGGGAGATCTTGAAACGACTCCGCACCGAGCATGTGCGCCACATCACGGCAACGGCCGACCTTGGCTTTTTGCCGGAGAGCGAAGCGTGGGAACTGTTCTCCAAGCAAACCGGCTGGGAACTTGGCCAAGCGGGCAGGGTGCCGTTGGCCGGCATCCACCAAGCCGCTGCCCAAGTCGGCGTCGCCAGCGAGAGGGTGTTTTTGAAAAACCTGGATTCGGACAATCCGACCATTCGTTACTGGGGTGCGATCGGGCTGGCTGTGAGGCCTGAAATCTCCGGCTTGGCCAAGCGCAAATTACGACGAAAGATCAGTGATCCATCACCGGCCGCGCGGATTGAGATCGCCAACGCCCTCGCGACTCACGGCGACATTCCGAACGCACTACCGGCATTGATCGACTCAACGCAACACGAAAATCTCATCGTCGTGACCCACGCCGCTCGGATCATCGAGTTGCTCGGAAAAAAGGCGAACAGTG
>QOAX01000161.1 GCA_003972865.1 Verrucomicrobiota bacterium
GCACTGGCCGAGTTTCTGTTCGACGACGAATCGGCGATGATCCGCATCGACATGAGCGAGTACATGGAGAAACACACCGTTGCGCGGCTCATCGGCGCGCCGCCGGGCTACGTCGGCCACGAGGAGGGCGGACAACTCAGCGAGGCCGTCCGGCGCAAGCCGTACAGCGTGGTGCTTTTCGACGAGATCGAAAAGGCGCACCCCGATGTGTTCAACGTTTTCCTGCAGGTGCTCGATGACGGACGGCTCACCGATGGCCAGGGCCGCACGGTCGACTTCCGCAACGCCATCGTCATCATGACCAGCAACATCGGCTCGCACATCATTCAGGAATATTTTCTCGACGGTAAAACGAGCGACACCGACCGGCTGGACATGGAGCAGAAAGTCGAGGCCGAGTTGAAGGCGCATTTCCGCCCGGAGTTCCTCAACCGCATCGACGACACGATCGTGTTCCACAGCCTCGACGAGGAACAGCTCGCGGTCATCATCGACATCCAGTTGCGGGACGTGGCCAAGCGGCTTGAGGCGCAGCAACTCACGCTCGAGGTGAGCGACGAGGCCAAGCGGCACTTGGCCAAGGAGGGTTACGATCCGCAGTTCGGCGCGCGACCGCTCAAGCGCACCATCCAGGAGCAGTTGCTCAACCCGCTGGCCACGCGGTTGCTCGACGGCGACTTCAAGCCGGGCGACCACATCCGCGTGCGCTTGGCCAAAGACGAGCTGGCCTTCGAGGCGTAAGCCGATCTCAGCTCGCCTGCCTGGTCAAACGCTTGACCGGCCCGACGTGGTGCCGGATGAATGGGTCGAGAAAACCGGCCAAGCGGCGGAGCTGCGGCTGGCTTGGGCGCAGCTTGGCCAAGTCGGCCCAGTCAGCCGAGGCCATTTTTGCGGCGACGGCGCGCGTGCCGGCGTCGAGCCTGGCCTTGGCCCAGTCCGGCACCTGCCCTTGGCTTGCGAGGAACTTCACCTCGAACACGCTGAGCCAAAACTCCCCCGCCCCGCCGCCGTCGAGCCGGCGCACTAGCTCCAGCATCAGCTCAAATTCGGCCCGGAGCGGAGTCTGCTCCTCAGTCGCTCGGTTCAGCAACTTCGTGGCTCGGGCGAGGCAGTCGAGCAATGCTACATCAGTGCGGAGACTGGGGAATGGCTCTTTCAACGCGACCTCGCAGAGCGTGTGCAGGTCGGAGCGGCGGCTGCGGCGGAAGCTGAACTCCGCGAGGTGAAACAGGTCGAGCTTGCCCCGAAACGGCGACTTGGCCCGGCGCGCGCCCTTGGCCACGGTGCCAATACGGCCGGCCTCGGGGCTGAGCCAATGGACGACGAGACTGGTTTCCGTCAGCGGAAAAACACGCAGGACCAAACCGGTGGCGCGCTCATCCATCGGCCAGCATTCTCGCCGCCTGTGCCTTGAACGCCGCCTGCACGCCGCTCGCGTTTTCCGGCGGCACCGCGCCGAGGCTGACGATGTACTTGATGCCTTCGGCGACCGACATGTCGAGCTTGACCACCTTGCTCTCCGGCAGCACGAGCAGGAAGCCGGTGGTGGGGTTGGGCGTGGTGGGCACGAAGATGCTGATGATGCTCTCGCCCTCGTCGGTTTTCACCTGCTCTGCCGTGACAAAGCCGACCGAATACAGCCCCTTGCGCGGAAACTCGACCATGATCACCTGCTGAAAGTTGGATTTATTCTCGGATGTGAACGCCTGGTTGACCTGCTTGACCGTGCCGTAGATTTTCCCGAGCAGTGGCACGTTGAGCAGGATGTAATCCATGAGCTGAACCAGTTTTTTGCCGACGTAATAACGCGTCAAAAAACCGAGCAGGCCGGTGAGGACAACGGCCTCGAGGATGGCCACCACTTTCCACCACCAGTAAAGCTCCTTGCCTGGTTGACCATCGACGGCATCCTTCCAAATATACTCCGCCTCGAGCCCGGGAATATACTTGAACGGGAAAAGCAGAATGTCGGAAACAGCGACTGCCTGGTTGAACAGCCAGAGCGCCACACCGATCGAGATGATCACCGGCAGCACCACGGCCAGGCCGGTGAAGAAATTCCGGCGCGTCCGTCCAAACAAAGTCGCTCGCTTGCTCATCTGCCAACCACCCTAGTCCCTCTCGCCAAGCGGCTCAAGGGAAAGCGTTCCGCCGCTGCCTGCATCAGCCGGTTTTCCTCCCGTTTCATCGTCCGCCGAGGCCCCGGCGCTGAGTCGTCGTACCCGCGCAGATGCAGGATGCCGTGGATCAAATAGCGCGCCACCTCCTCCGCCCACGAGGTTTTGAACTTCTTCGCGAACTCCTCCGCAACTGCCGGACAGATGAAAACATCGCCGAGGACCGGCCCGGGCTTGGGCGCGCCGCCCGGCTCCCCGTAGTCGAGGGTGATGACGTCGGTCGGCCCCTCGTGATGCACACACTCCCAGTTCACCTTGGCCATCTCCGCCGGACCGACGAGGTAAACCCCGAGCTCTTGCGTTCCCGGTTCGACCGCTTGGCCAGGCTCGGTCTCGGCCAGCGCCCACTTGGCCAGGCGCCGCAGCAGCCACGCATCGGCGGGATGAGCTTTTTGGCGGCTGCGGATGGTGAGTGGCATCGTCAGTGTCGGCTTGGCCAGGCGCAGCGTCACTCCCCGCCTTTGCGGTGGTCGTCGTACGCCTGCACGATCCGCTGGACGAGCGGGTGACGGACCACGTCACGCTTTTCGAAGTTGCAAATGGCAATCCCCTCGACCTTGGCCAAGGTCTTTTTTGCCTCAACGATGCCGGAGGTCTTGCTCGGCGGCAGATCGATCTGTGTCGGGTCGCCGGTGATGACCGCCTTGGAGTTGAAGCCCAGCCGTGTGAGGAACATCAGCATCTGCTCGGCGGTGGAGTTCTGCGCCTCGTCGAGGATGATGAAGGCGTTGTTGAGCGTGCGGCCGCGCATGTAGGCCAGCGGCGCGATCTCGATCGTGCCGCGATCCATTTGTTTTTGCACCTCCTCCATCGGCAGCAGATCCTGCAGCGCGTCGTGCAGCGGCCGCAGGTAGGGCGCCAGTTTCTCGTAAAGGTCACCCGGGAGGAAGCCAAGCGTCTCGCCCGCCTCGACCGCCGGCCGCGTGAGGATGATGCGCGACACTTTTTCCTCCTTCAGCGCGATGACGGCCAGGGTCATTGCAAGGAACGTCTTGCCAGTGCCGGCCGGGCCCACGCCGAAGGTGACATCGTGAGTCTGGATCGCCTCGATGTAGCGCTTCTGCCCGAGCGTCTTGGGATTGACCGGCGGCTTGCGTGTTGAGGTTTGCAGCGTGACCGAGTACAGCCCGTCGAGCGCCTCCGGCCACCATGACAGGAGGTCCTCATAATCCGCATCGTTACCCCGCTTGACGAGGTAATAGGCGGTGGCGACCTGCGCTACCAGGTCGTCGGGATAAGTCTTCAGCGCAGCCCGCCACAGCGTGGCTGCACTGACCGCGTGACGGAGCGCACGGCCGCGACTAGTACCCACCGGCAACGCTGCCACAAACGCCGTTGATGTTCGCTACGCCGCAGCTGTCGAGGCGAGGCCAGGCCGCTCGGGGGAGCGAGTTGTCAAGGACCCGTCAGGAAGCGCCAAAACCTGCTGCGTACTTTCGCCCTTCCTCACTAGAGTCCCCGCCCCACAAATGCTTCAGATCCAACAACTCAGCAAGTCCTACGGCCCGCGGGTCCTCTTCGATGAGGTGACCGTGGCGCTGACGCCCGGCGAGCGCCTGGGCCTGATCGGTCCCAAAGTGCCGGCGGAACTAGCTCACGATATACTGGAGTCGTCAGTGGCGTCGGAGGATGTCTTCGCCTTTCATACGTACCTGATCCAGCACGGGCGTAAGGTATG
>QOAX01000106.1 GCA_003972865.1 Verrucomicrobiota bacterium
CGCGCCGGTGTCGCCTTGAACGCCGGTGTCTTCCAGTAACTCAAATCGCCGTCCTTCAGCAAAGTCGCCCCACTGACACCAAAATTGCGAACTTCGAACCTCTCCCCCAGCGAGCGGCCAAGCACGACCGGATAATTGTCGTTCTTCCGATCCTTGATCCCCGCGCCGAACGTAATGCTGTCCCCCACGCAAGCCACGCGAATCGTCTCATCGTAGTCGGCGGGCGCAACAGCTTGTCCTCGCCTGGCACCGGTAGTCATGCAGCCAGCAGCAACCGCGAGCAGCGAGACAATAACAGCCTGTAAAAAAATTGGTTTCTTCATGTGAAACGCGCCAATAAAACGCAATCGAACGCCGACTGGCAAGCCAGCGTTGACCCCAGGGCTTGGTTTTGCTTGGGGCAACGTCCCTTGGCGGGTAGCTTGTCGCCGCAATATGAAGGTGTTTGTTACAGGAGGCGCTGGTTACATCGGCTCGATATGCGTGGAGGAATTATTGAATGCCGACCACCAGGTCACGGTGTTTGACAACTTGTCGGAGGGGCATCGCGTGGCCGTCGATGAGAGGGCACAATTCATAGAGGGCTGTCTCAGTGACCGCGAAACCATCCTCAACGCCGTCGCCGCCGATCAACCGGAAGCCGTCATGCACTTCGCCGCGTTCGCGCAGGTCGGCGAGTCGATGACCGATCCGTCAAAATATTTCCGCAACAACGTCGCCAACGGCATCAACCTGCTCGACGCGGCCGTTGAGGCCGGTGTGAAAAAATTCATCTTCAGCTCCACCGCTGCCACCTACGGCATGCCGGACACCGTGCCCATCACCGAGCAGGAACCGCAGAAGCCAATCAACCCGTACGGCGAGAGCAAACTGATGTTCGAGACGTTGCTCAAGTGGTACCACGAACTGCACGGGCTCGAATTTGTGGCGTTCCGCTACTTCAACGCCGCCGGTTGCAGCGAGAAACTCGGCGAAGAGCGCACGGTCGAGACGCACCTCATCCCCAACGTGCTGCGCGTCGCGCTTGGCCAGGCGAAGCAGTGCCGAATTTTTGGCACCGACTACCCCACTCCAGACGGCACCTGCATCCGCGACTACATTCACATCATCGACCTCGCCCAGGCGCACATACTCGCGCTCAAGCCGGGCAAATGCGGTTTTTACAATCTCGGCAACGGCGAGGGCTACTCCGTCCGCGAAGTGATCGAGACCTGCAGGCAGGTCAGCGGCAATCCGATCCCCGCCATCGAGGAAGCGCGTCGCGACGGCGACCCCGCCCGCCTCATCGCCGGCTCGCAAAAGGCCATCGACGAGCTCGGCTGGAAACCGCGCTACGCCACCCTCGAGCAGATCGTGGACTCGGCATGGCGCTGGCATTCTGCCCACCCCAACGGCTACTCCGGCTGACCAATGACGCCAAGCGCCGACTATCTCGAGAAATGCCGCAAACTGGCGGATAACGCGCTTGGCCAGGCGGATGCCATCCACAAGGCCGCCGACTGGTTTGCCGAGACGATTCTCGCCGGGCGAATGGTGCACCTGTTCGGCTCCGGCCACAGCCGCATCATGGTCGAGGAAATGTGGCCGCGCTACGGCTCGTTCCCCGGCTTCAACCCGATCGTCGAGCTGTCGCTGACTTTTCACAACCCGGTTGTCGGCGCCAACGGCCAGCGGCAGGCGATGTTCCTCGAGAACACCCCCGGCCTGGCCAAGCGCATCTTGCGGAATTATGATTTGTCACCGACCGACTCTGCGTTCGTCGCCTCGTCGAGCGGTTGCAATGTCGTCCCGATCGAGATCGCACAGGAGTTTCAGCAGCGCGGCGTCAAGGTCGTCGCGCTGATCAGCCTGCAACATTCCGAGGCAACCGAGAGCCGCCATGATTCCGGGAAGAAACTGCAGGACTTCGCCGACCTCGTCCTCGACAACGGCGCACCGGTCGGCGACGCCATGACGGCGATCGACGGAATGGACACGCCCGTGTCGCCCGGCTCCACCGTCGGCGGATGCATGATCGTGAACGCCCTCAAGGCCGAGGTCGCTGAACGGCTCGTCAAGGTCGGCCAGCCGCCCACGGTGCTCACCGCCGGGGCGCTCGTCGGCAACGAACGGGCCACCGTGTTGTTCGAGGCCGCCTACGACGAGCATGCCCGCCGCTTGGCCAAGCTCTACGAGAAACTCGGCAGCGACTGAACGCTTGGCCAAGCGCAACGCTTGAAGTCCCGGCCCAGCGCTGGTTCAATCCCCTACGCATGAAAGAGCAACCGCTGCGCACGACCGTCATCGGCAGCTACCCTTTCCCCGGCTGGCTCGAGTTCGCCTGCCAAAACCTCGAGGAGTTCGGCGACGCCGACCGCGAGGAAATGATCGACGACGCCGTGACCGCAGCGGTGCACGACCAAAACACCGCCGGGCTCGACGTGATCACCGACGGCGAACAGACGCGGCTCGACTTCAACCTGTCGTTTTACGGCTTCCTCGAGGGCATCGACCTTGAGAGCGCGCCACGGCGCCGCTTCGGCCCGCCGGCCCACGACCAGCGCGGCAAACACAAGATCAGCTGGCCGTTCGAGGCGCCCAAAGGGCTGGGCACGGTTGACGATTTCAAGCGCCTCCAGCGCCTGGCCAAGGGCGACGCGACCCTCAAGGCCAGCGTCCCCGGTCCGTACACGCTCGCCGGACGGCTGTTGCCCAATCGCCGCTATCCCGACCGCTGGGCCATCACCGAGGAACTGATCCCGATCGTCGCACGTGAACTCGAGGATCTCGTCGCCGCCGGCTGCGCGGAGATCACCGTCGACGAACCGTCGATGAGCTGCTACGCACACAGGGAGGACACGAAGCGGTTCGTCGATATTTTCAACCGCACCGTCGAGCCGGTCGCCGGCAAATGCCGCCTGTCCACGCACCTTTGCTTTGGCAACTACAAGGGCCACGCGGTCGGCCTGCGCCAGTACGCCCCGATGTTCCCCGACTTTCTCGAGTTCAACGTGGACGAGCTGCACCTCGAGATGGCCAGCCGTGAGTTCTCCGAGCTGGAAATCATCGGTGAAATTGCCAAACGCAGGGACGTCGCCGTCGGCATCATCGACGTGAAGAGCTACTACATCGAGACCGTCGAGGACGTCGCCGGGCGAGTGCGCCGCTGCCTCGAGTTCACGTCGCCCGACCGACTCTCCCTTGCGCCCGACTGCGGCCTCAGCCAGACCGTCCGCTGGGCCGCCAGGCAAAAACTGCAAAACATGGTCGAGGGCGTCGCGCTCGTCCGCAGGGAACTCGGCGCCGCATGATCAAGCCGGCCTTGCAGGGCGAAGCGTTTCTTGTCGACGTCCGGGACGCCGCCAGTCTGCGGGATGACCTCCATATTTGGTGGCTTGGCCAAAGCGGTTTTCTCGTCCAGTGGCGCGGTAGCCATCTGCTGTTCGACCCGTACCTCTCCGACTCACTCACCCGCAAATACGCCGCCACCGACAAGCCGCACACGCGCATGACCGAGCGGGTCATTGTGCCGGATGCGCTGGACTTCATCGACCTCACCACCTCCAGCCACAATCACACCGACCATCTTGACGGCGAGACGCTGACCGCCCTCATGCAGGCCAACCCGGAGATGCAACTGCTCGTGCCGGCAGCCAACCGCACATTCGCCGCCGATCGCCTGGGCGTCGATCCCGACCAACTCGAGGCCATCGACGCCGGACAATCGATCGCGCTTGGCCCGTTCGAGATTCACGCCGTCCCGGCCGCACACGAGGACTTGTCCAAGGACGACCGTGGACGCCATCAATTCGTCGGCTACGTGGCCAAGCTTGGGCCGTGGACTATTTATCACAGCGGCGACACCATCCCGT
>QOAX01000248.1 GCA_003972865.1 Verrucomicrobiota bacterium
TAGGCCGAGCCGCCCTCGTACGCCACGCGGCCGGCAATCGAGCCGATGTTCAAGATGATGCCGCCGGGGTGCGGCTTCATCAGCGGCAGCACGGCGCGGGTCACGCGCAGGATGCCAAGCGCGTTGGACTGGAACATCGCCTCCCAGTCGTCGTCCCGGCCATCCTCGACGCGTTCCACCCCGTGAGCACCGCCTGCGTTGTTGATGAGCACGTCCACCCGGCCGGCGATGGCCTTGGCCCAGTCGGCGAACGCGTTGACGCTTGCCGTATCGGCGACGTCCAGCTTGTGTACGTGCGCCGATGCCGCGCCGCGCTCGAGGCACTCGGCCGCGACCTGCCCGAGGCGATCCTCCCGGCGCGCGCCCAGCAGCAGGTTCGCGCCCATGTCGGCCATCTGCCGGGCCGTCTCCGCGCCGAACCCGCTTGAGGCGCCGGTCACAAGCGCCCATTTGCCCTGGAGTCGATTGCTCATGGGCAGAAGACTTAACCGGAGCCGCCCCGCTTGGCCAAGCGCAAACAAGGGTTGCCGCCGGGGGCGCTCCTGCCCCACACTGGCGGCCCATGTCGGTCGATCGGCAAAAGGTCAGCAACTGGTGGTTCTCGCTGAACTCCATTCAGCGCTCGTTCCTGCTGTCGGTGCTGATCCATCTGGTCGTGGCGCTGGGCGTCTGGGCGGGCGCCTTTCCCGTGGTGCAAAAAATGATGGCCGCCGTCGTCCCGGAACTCATCGACTTCGAGGCCCTCGAGGAGCAGCAACGCAAACGACAGCGCTCGGTGATCTTCCTCGAGGTGCCACCCAACATGGCCAGCGAGGATGCCCCGGAGGATTCCAAATATTACTCCAATCAAAACTCAAAGGCTGCCGACGAGCAGTCGGAAAAGGAGACCACCCAGCCCAAGATCGAGGGCACGCAGGACAAGGTCCCGCGGATCGTCGACAGCAAGCCGGCTTCACCAGCCAAGCCGCCCGAGCCGAAACCGGAGCCCAAGCCGCCCGCGCCGGAACCCAGGCCGTCCCCGCCCGAGGCCGAGACACTCAAACCGGTCGTGGCCAAGCCAAAACCCGAACCCAAGCCGGAGCCCAAGCCCAAGCCGCGCCGTCCGCGCACCGTCGCCGAGGCCAAGCAGTTGGCCATGATCCAGGGGGAAAAAATGAAGCAGGACGGCGGCGTCAAAAAACGGGCCACCATCGTGGGGCTCGACGCCAAGGCCTCGCCGTTTGGCGACTACGACGCCCGCCTCATCGTCGCCATCCAGACCCGGTGGAACCAGATCCTCGACCAGTATTACATTCCGAGTGTCGGGCAGGTGGTGCTGACCTTCAACCTGTGGTCCGACGGCAAGGTGACCAACGTGCAGGTGGAGCGCAGAACGGTGAATGAACTGCTTGCCCTCAAGTGTGAGCGCGCCGTGAAAGAGCCGGCACCGTACGAGCCCTGGCCGGAGAAGATGCGCGACGAGATCGGCTCAGACCGCCGCTACGTCCGCTTCACGTTCTACTACAACTGACCTTGGCCAAGCGGTCACTTGGCTTCCTTGCCCCGCAGGAACTTGGCCAAGTCCTCGAGGCGGTCGGTGTTGATGAAATCGACGCCGGCCTTGTGTAACAACTCCCATGCGGCCGGGGTGTCCGGCGCGGCCCAAAAGCGAATCTTCTGCCCGTCGGCATGGGCGCTCTTCACGATGTTGGCCAGCTTGGCCCGCTCTCTCGCCGGCAGGTCGCCGTTGCCGCGCCACTTGAAGTGCGAGCGCCAACTGTCGCTGATCCACGGCATGAAGTGCCGGCTCTCCGCCTGGCCGAGGTCGCTCAGCCGCCCGTCGTATCCGGCCAGACGCTTGGCGTCCTGCTCCATCGCCTCCCTTGGGCGGCTGCCGGAGATGACGATTGTCACCGCGCCGGGTTCAGTGGTGTCGGCGGTGAACGTGGTGAGTATGAACCGGTATTTCTCGAGCAGCGGCTTGAGCGCGGCGTAGGTCGCGGGGCCGTCGGTCTTGAAATCGATCATCAAGTGAAACGGCGCCTTGGCCTCGTACACGCTGCCGCCGTTGGCCTTCACGCGCTTGGCCAAGGGCGCGAGGTAGAGCGTCTCGAGGGTGCGCTCCTTTCTCAGTTCGAAGCTTGAATGGCCGACAAGCAGTTTGCCCTCCTTGAGAAACACGTCCGCCTCCACGCTGCAAAAACCGCTGGCCAGCGCGTCGAGGAGCGGGCGTTTGTGGTAGTAGTCGTTGTGCGCGTGGGCGCGGGGGAGCGGCTTGGGCTCGAGCTCCGGCTTGGCCTGCTCGGCGGCGCTTGGCCAGGCGGCGAGCAACAGGCAGGGGAGAATCCATTTCATGGTGTCAATGATCGGGGAAAATGTCGGTGCCGCACCCCGGTTCGGAGGGCGGCATGTAGTGGCCGCCATCCACGTTGGCCGGGTGCACGAAATTGTCGCGCAGGTGCGGGATGTATTCCAGAAATAGTTTCTCGTGGCCAAGCGCGATGTGGCTGAACAGCACGAGGTGCTGGTGGATTTGTCCCATGTCGCCCACGTGCGGCACGAGGCGTACCGGGAACTTGCGGGCGAGCATCGCCACGGCGAGCCACTCGCTGATGCCGGCCAGGCGCGTGCAGTCGGCCTGCACGATTCCGACCGCGCTGGCCTGCAAAAAGTTTTTCCACAGCACTCGGTTTGAGACCGCCTCACCGACGGCCACCTGCATCGGCGCGATAATGCCGGCCAGCGTCTTGTGCGCCGAGACATCATCCGGCTGCGTCGGTTCCTCGATCCAGTACGGGGTCATCCCCTTGAGCGCAAGGCAGGCATCGATGGCCTGCGGCAGCGACCAGGCCTGGTTGGCGTCGAGCATGATCCTCACGTCGTCCCCGACCGCTTCACGCACCATGAACGCGCGCCGCACGTCATGCGCGTGGTCCCTCGCGCCGACCTTCAGCTTCATCGCCGTGAAGCCGGCATCGACAGCAGCCTTCGCATTGTCCCGAATCTGCTCGTCGCTGTACTGGAACCAGCCGACCGACGTGTCGTATCCGGGATAGCCTGTCTGCAGCAAGCCTTCGCGTTCTGCGCGAGTGCCTTGATTTGCGCGCAGCATCTCGACGGCATCATCAGCGGTGAGTTCCTCCTCGAGGTAACTGAAGTCGATCAACCGGACGATTTCCTCCGGGGAAAGATCGAGCAGCAGCTTCCACAACGGCACGCCACGCGCCTTGGCCCAGAGGTCGAAACAGGCGTTGGTCATCGATGCGAGGGCCAGGTGCGTGACACCCTTGTGCGGACCAAGCCAGCGCACCGCCGTGTGTTCGGCAATGGAGCGCTGCACGGCGCCGAACTCCGCCATCAACTCCTCAATATCGCGGCCCAGCAACGGCTCGGCCAGAATGCGGATCGCCTCGCAAACGAGGTTCGTGCCGGTACCAAGCGTGTAGGCGATGCCGCTGCCCGTGAGCCCGTTGTCGGCCTTTAGCAGCGTGACACCGAACCCGTACTGGGGGTTGGTGTGGACGGCATCCGAGCCGGCGCCATCCTCGAGTTGCCGGCGAAAATCGCGCGTCTCGATGGATTGAATGGCCGGCATTACGGTGTCGGTTGTCCAAGGCCAAGGACGTCCCGGGCGGTCTCGCGCGCCCATGCGTCGGCCTGGAGAATCTGCTCGAGAGACGGCTGCCCGATCAACTCGTGGCGATCCATCACTTGGCCAACGGCGTCGCTGATGCCGGGGAACGACGTCTGCCGGTCGCAGAAGGCGTCGACCGCGATCTCGTTGGCGGCGTTGAGCACGGCCGGCAGCGTGCCGCCGGTCTCGCCGGCGCGGCGCGCCTGGCCAAGCGCGGGGAACTTGGCCAA
>QOAX01000198.1 GCA_003972865.1 Verrucomicrobiota bacterium
CAGGACGCAGTACATCCTGCACCTCATCCCCTCCGGCATCCTTCGCAAACACCCCATCTGCGTCATCGGCAACGGTGTCGTGATCGATCCCATCGGCCTGGTGGAGGAGATCGACGGCTTGAAAAAGTCCGGCATCGATCCCGCCGGGCGGCTGCACGTCAGCGACGCCGCCCACATGGTTTTCCCGTATCACAAGGCGCTCGACGCCGCCCGCGAGGCGCTCAAGGGCAAAGGCAAGATCGGCACCACCCTGCGCGGCATTGGGCCGGCTTACGGCGACAAGATCGCCCGCGTCGGCCTGCGCATGGGCAGCATCCTCGACGCGAAACGCTTTGCCGGACAACTGCAGGAGGGCATCAGGCGGAACAACGTACTGCTCAAGTCGCTCGGCGCAAAACCGCTCCCCGTCAAGCGCACAATGGAGAGTGTCCTCAAGGCCGCGCGCCGCCTCAAGCCGTACGTGGCCAACACCGTACAGATGTTGCACAACGCCACGGCGGCAAAAAAACGCATCCTCTTCGAGGGCGCGCAGGGCACGTTCCTCGACATCGACCATGGCACCTATCCGTACGTCACCTCGTCCAACACCACGGCCGGCGGCATGTGCACCGGCTCCGGCCTTCCGCCGACGCTGATCAACCGCGTGATCGGTGTGGCCAAGGCGTACACCACCCGTGTCGGCGAGGGCCCGATGCCGTCCGAGGACCGAATCGTCGGCGACCTGTTGCACGGCATGGGCCGCGAGTACGGCGCCACCACCGGCCGCGAGCGCCGCTGCGGCTGGTTCGACGCCGTGACCGTCCGGCAGGCGGCCATGGTCAACGGCATCACCGACCTCGCGGTCACCAACCTGGACGGCCTGGACACACTCGAGTCGGTCAAGGTGTGTGTCGGCTACCGGCTTGGCGGCAAACGGATCAACCACCAACCGGGCGACCTCGGCCAGTTGGCCAAGTGCCGGGCCATTTACGAGACGTTCCCCGGCTGGCAGAAGCCAACCGACAGGATTCGCACATGGAAGGCCCTGCCGCTCAACGCCCGGCGTTATGCCAAGGCCTTGGCCCAGTTGACCGGCACCAAGCTCAGCCACGCCTCGGTCGGCCCGGCCCGCTCGCAGACCATCACCCTTTAAACGTAGCCGCTTGGCCAAACACATGAGCCGCGCAACGACACAACTCAGTGAACAGGCCAAGGCCGTCCTCCCGGCGCACGTCGCCATCATCATGGACGGCAACGGCCGGTGGGCGCGGGAGCGCGGCCTGCCGCGGGTCGAGGGCCACCGCCGGGGCGCCGAGTCGGTTCGTGCGGTGTTGCGTTTCGCCTCCTCGCTTGGCATCCGGCACCTCACGCTTTATGCCTTCTCCATCGAGAATTGGAACCGCCCCAAGGCGGAGGTTGACACGCTGATGAAGTTCCTCGCCCGCTACCTGGAAACCGAGCAGGAGGAGATGAACCAAAACAAGATCCGGCTCCGGGCCATCGGCCAGTTGGATCGCCTGCCGGGATTTGTCCGCGAGCAACTCGACGCCACCGTCGCGTCGCTCGATCAAAACACCGGCACCACGCTGACGCTTGCCCTCAGCTACGGCGGTCGCACCGAACTGGTGGACGCTGCCCGCGCCATCGCCGCCAAGGCGCAGACCGGCGAGTTGGCCCCTGCGGACATCGACGAGCAAACCTTCGCCGATCATCTCTACACCGCCGGCACGCCGGATCCCGACCTGCTGATTCGCACCAGCGGCGAAATACGCGTCAGCAACTTTTTGCTGTGGCAGATTTCCTATGCCGAGTTGGTGGTCACCGAGCGGCTTTGGCCGGACTTTGGCGAGGCGGATTTCTGCGCTGCGCTCGAGGAGTTCGCCGGCCGCGACCGCCGATTCGGAAAAGTTTGACCCGCGCCAGGCGGACTGAAACCCTCCCGCCGATAGTCGACCATGTCGTTCCATGACAAACTAGACGAGTCAATGGATGAACCCGTCGAGACCGGTTCGTGGACTCTCGTCTTCATGCGGCGCCTCGCCAGCACCGTGGTACTGTTGGGGATTGTCTTTTACAGTCTGCTGGCTGGCAGCCCGATCTCCATGTACCTCGTCGGTGGCATCATCATGCTGCTTAACATCGTCGGCCTGCTTGAGTTTTACGGCATGGTGGACGAGAGCGGCCTTCCGCGTTTCAAGTGGCTTGGCCTGGCCGGTGGCGTCGCCTTGGTCGGCACGCTGTTCGTGTACCTCTCCGGCTTGGCCAAGCGACAGCTCGGTGAGCCGACGCCCGGCGGGGCGACTGAGATTGAGATCGGCATCCTTGCCGTCCTGCTGTTGGCTCTTCTGGCGCGGCGTGTGTTTGCGCATCCGGCACCGGCGGTATTCGCGATGGTGGGCCACACGATTCTCGGCGTGCTGTACGTCTCGTGGCTGCTGGGCTTCCTGCTGAAGATCTACTTTTTCGCCGCGCCGGCCGGTGCCGAGTTCGATGCCGGGTACTGCCTGCTCTTCTTTATTCTCGCGACCAAGTGCAGCGACACCGGTGCGTTCCTGCTCGGCTCGATGATTGGCCGTCACAAGATGATCCCGAAAATCAGCCCCGCCAAAACCTGGGAGGGCCTTGTCGGCGCGATTTTGCTATCGACCACCGCCGCGCTGGTGATGGCGCATTATTGGGGCGCGGCCAGACTGGGCGGGATGACCCTGGCGCACGCCGCCGCGCTTGGTCCTCTTCTGGCTGTCGGCGCGGTGCTTGGTGACCTGGTCGAGTCGGTGTTCAAGCGTGACTCCGGCGTGAAGGACTCCGGCTCGTTCTTCCCCGGCATCGGCGGCATCCTCGATCTGCTCGACAGCCTGCTGTTCAACGCGCCGCTGATGTTCCTTTACCTGCGACTTGTTTTGTTCAATGAGTAGCCGCTGCTTCGCAAAATGAAAAACGTCGTTCTACTCGGCAGCACCGGCTCGATCGGCACCAGCACCGCCAAGGTGGCCGGGGATTTACCCAACGACATCCGCCTCGTCGGCCTGGCTGCGGGCGGCAACGCCGAACTCCTCGCAAAGCAGGCAAGGCAGTTTCGCCCCGAGCTGGTCTCCATCGGCTCGCCGGAAAAGGTCGCCAAACTTCGACCGCAACTCGACGGCATCCGCGTGGCCTCCGGCGAGGAGGGGTTGATCGAGCTGGCCACGCTGCCGTCAGCGGACATCGTGCTGATCGCCATCGTTGGCACCACCGGGCTGCAGCCAGCGCTTGCCGCGATCCGCGCCGGAAAGGACATCGCCGTGGCATCGAAGGAAATTCTCGTGATGGCCGGCGAAATCGTGATGGCCGAGGCCCGCAAGCACGGCGTCCGGGTGCTGCCGGTGGACAGCGAGCACTCGGCGATTTTTCAGTGCCTCGAGGGCCGTTCGCCCGGGTCGGTGCGGCGGCTCATCCTTACCGCTTCCGGCGGGCCGTTCCGCGAGACGCCGGCCGGGCAGTTCGCCGGCATCACCGTCGAGCAGGCGCTCAAGCATCCGTCGTGGGTGATGGGCCGCAAGATCACCATCGACTCGGCGACCATGTTCAACAAGGGCCTCGAGATGATCGAGGCGCGCTGGCTGTTCGACATTCCGATGCCGCAAGTCGACGTCGTCGTGCATCCGCAAAGCGTGGTGCACTCGATGGTCGAGTTCGTCGACGGCTCGATCCTCTCGCAACTCTCCACGCCCGACATGTGCCTGCCGATCCAGTACGCGCTCACCTGCCCAGGCCGGGCCGTGAGTGGCCGCGTGCAGACCGACCTGGCCGCGATCGGCCGGCTCGATTTCGAGGCGCCGGACTTGGCCAAGTTCCCCGCGCTTGGCCAGGCGCGCC
>QOAX01000031.1 GCA_003972865.1 Verrucomicrobiota bacterium
TTCTTCCTCGGAGGCGGATACACATTGCGCGGCTATGACTACCGGGACATCGGGCCGCAGATGCAACGCTGGAAAAACGGCGTGGAGGACGGCAAGCTTGGCTACTATGTGAACGTCGAGGGCGCCGACGGCAAATCGAAGGGAGTGGGTTTTGTCCCGGTGAACTCGAAGGTGCCCTACTACCCATTTTCGCAGAGCCCAGAGAAGCAGCCTGCCCCGGGCGACAAGTGGACCCCGGTCATTGAAGACAGCACAGAAATACCGCTGGGAGGAAGCAGCTACTGGTTCGGGTCTGTCGAGTACAGCATCCCGATCATCGACAAATTGCGGTTCGCGATGTTTTACGACATCGGCATGGTGTACGCCGATCCCTACGACTTCGATTTCTCAAACTACGCCGACAACTGGGGCATCGGCCTGAGACTCTTCGTGCCACTGCTGGGGCCGTTGCGGCTCGACTACGGCATCCCGCTCAATAGCCCGGATTACGCCGAGGGAGGCGGGCAGTTCCACTTTGGGGTCGGCTACTCCCGCTCTTTTTAACCTGACTTGATAAACACAAAAAAACCATGAACCATTCATCCCCAGCCAAGATGGCCGCCATGATACTGGCCGCAGCCTTCTTCGCCGCCACCGCCACCGCGCAGGAACCCGTCAAGATCGCCACCGTGGATCTCCTGAAAGCCTTCGACAGCTACTGGAAAACCAAGCTATCCAACGACCAACTCAAGGAGCGCGGAGCCGACTTCGACAAGGCGCGAATCGGCATGATCGACGATTTGAACATGCTCCGGGAAGATTACAACCGGCTGAACGCCAGCACTCAGGATCAGGCCAACTCCGAGGAAAAACGGGCCGACGACCAAAAGAAAGCACAGGTCAAACTCGCCGAATACAAGCGCCTCGAGCAGCAAATAATCGAATTCAACAAAAACGCCCAAAAAACCCTCGCAGACCAGACCCATCGGCTTCGCAAGGGGCGCCTCGAGGAAATTCAGGAAGTCGTCAGCGCCAAGGCCAAGGAACTGGGTTACGATTGGGTCATCGATTCGTCGCAGGATGTCATGCTGCCGCGCACACCCACCGTTCTTTACACCAACGGCAAAAACGACCTCACCGCCGTAATCATCGGGATCCTCAACGAGGATGTCGCAGGCAAATACAAACCCAGCGAACCGGCCAAGCCGGCCGAGCCAAGCGCGGAGAAACCAGCAGCCCCCACGCCGACAGAAAAATAGTCGCCGCGAACAGTTCCAAGGGAGGGGCGAGTTCCACCTCACCCCATTTTCAACGTCTCCAACTCACCGCTTGGCCAAGCGGTAAAGGTTGACTTTTTGAGCCCCATCCAGTAACAAATTCGCGCACTAGAGAGAGACAAATATCATGGCCGCAAAAGCATCCTCCAAGACCCCATCCTCCAAGACCCCATCCGCCGGACTCGACAAACGCACCGCTGACCTCGAGTCCGCCATCGCCGCGATCACCAAGAGCTTTGGCGAAGGCTCAATCATGCGGCTGGGTGCCGAGGGGGCGAACCTGAAGATCGCCGCGATCTCCACCGGCTCGCTTGGCCTCGACATCGCGCTTGGCGTGGGCGGGGTGCCGCGGGGACGTATCGTGGAGATTTATGGGCCGGAGTCATCCGGCAAGACGACGCTCGTGCTGCACATCGTGGCCAACGCGCAAAAGGCCGGCGGCACAGCGGCCTTCATCGACGCCGAGCATGCGCTCGACCCGTCGTACGCGGCCAAGCTGGGGGTGAACCTCGAGGAGTTGCTGATCTCCCAGCCGGACAGCGGCGAGGAGGCGCTGACGATCTGTGAGACGCTGGCCCGCTCCGGCGCAGTGGACGTGATCGTGATCGACTCGGTGGCGGCGCTCGTGCCAAGGGCGGAACTGGAGGGCGACATGGGCATGGCCACCATGGGGATGCAGGCGCGGTTGATGAGCCAGGCGCTGCGGAAGCTGGCCGCCATCCTCGGCAAGACCAAGACGATGTGCCTGTTCACCAACCAAATGCGCGAGAAGGTCGGCGTGATGTTCGGCAGCCCGGAGACGACGCCCGGCGGCAAAGCGCTCAAGTTTTACGCCAGCGTGCGGATCGATATCCGGCGGCGCGAACAAATCAAGGACAACATGGGCAACGTGATCGGCAACCACATCCGAACCAAGGTGGTGAAGAACAAGGTGTCGCCGCCGTTCATGGAGGCCGAGTTCGACATTATTTACGGGCAGGGCATCAACTGGGAGGGAGACCTGATCGCCGTCGGCTTGGCCAAGGAGGTCATCCAGAAAAAAGGTGCGTGGCTGCAGTTCGATGGCGAGATGATCGGCCAGGGCAAGGAAGCCTCCCGCCAGGCGCTTCAGGACAACCCGGAACTGGCGCAGAAAATCCTGGCTGAGATCACCGGCGAAACAGCGGAGGAGGCGCCGGCAGCCGTCGAAGACGCCGAACCGGCCAAGGAAGCCGAACCCTCCGCCGGGGAGGAGTGAGCGCTTGGCCAAGCGGGGCGGCTAACTCCTAACCCCTAAAATTGGCACTTTTCTGGCTTGACGTCCGGGAGAGGCCGGGCTACGAATGTGCCCGCTATGAAAGATGGAGTGGCAACAATCGTAATGGGACGGGTCGTACTGGTACTCGGCCGGGGTCGGGCTTGTTGTGGATAAGTTAAAATTTCCAAGACACCCACGACCCAAACGGTCGTGGGTTTTTTTTTTGCAAAACCGAGAATTCAAATGAGCGAGACAACAGAGACCAAGGCGGTGACTTCAACCAAGGCCAAGGGCGAGATGGGGCCGAGCATGCTCGGTAGTGAGATGCTCGTCAAAGCCCTGGAAGGCGAGGGCGTGGACACCCTCTTCGCCTACCCGGGTGGCGCGAGCATGGAGTTTCACCAGGCGCTGACACGGTCGAAGCAGATCCGCACCATCCTGCCGCGCCACGAACAGGGCGGCGCGTTCGCGGCCGAGGGCTACGCCCGTGCCACCGGCCGGGCGGGGGTGTGCATGGCCACCAGCGGCCCCGGCGCCACCAACCTCGTCACCGGCATTGCCGACGCGTTCATGGACTCGATCCCGCTGGTCGCCATCACCGGCCAGGTGCCGCAGGCGATGATTGGCAAGGGCGGATTCCAGGAGACTGACTTTTTCGGGATGACCCTGCCGGTGGTGAAACACAGTTACCTCGTCACCGACGTCAACGAGATCCCGACCGTGGTGAAGCAGGCGTTCAAGATCGCCACCAGCGGCCGGCCCGGCCCGGTGGTCATCGATGTGCCGAAAAACATCCAGCAGACCCGCGCGCAGGTCTTCTTCCCGGCCGAGGTCGATATCGCCGGGTTCGACCCCGATGGCCGGAAGGCGAGCGAACTCGAACTCAACGAGATCATTGGGCTGATCGAGAAGAGCGAGCGGCCGGTGCTCTACGTGGGCGGCGGCATCATCAGCGCCGACGCCAGCGAGCCGTTGCGGCGGTTGGTTGAGGCGACCGGCATCCCGGTCACCAGCACCATCATGGGGGTGGGCGCGTTCCCGGAGACGCACGATTTGTCGCTCCGCTGGCTGGGCATGCACGGCTCGGCGTATGCGAACTGGGCCGTCAGCGGCGAGTTCGAGAAGGACGCCGAGGGCAACGCGCAAAAAGTGGCCGAGGGAGCCGACCTGCTGCTGGCCTTTGGCGTGCGGTTCGACGACCGCGTGACCGGCAAGGTCGAGAAATTCTGCGAGCACGGCACCATCGTGCACATCGACATCGACCCGTCTGAGATCAACAAGAACCGCAAGGTCGCCCTG
>QOAX01000164.1 GCA_003972865.1 Verrucomicrobiota bacterium
GATTTCGTCGAGGAAGCGTGAGCGTTGCTGCATCGCGTCGCCGCCGGAGCCGTGCATGAAGCGCATCAGCGGATAGCTCAGGTACAGCTCGGTTTTCGCGCGCGTGACAGCGACGTAAAACAGCCGCCGCTCCTCCTCCTCGCCTCCGGGGCTCTCGATCGCGCGGCTCGACGGGAACAGCCCGTCGCACAGCATCATCACGAACACCACGTCGAACTCCAGCCCCTTGGCCTGGTGGATGGTCGAGAGCCGGATTTGCTCCGGATCGGGATTGGTGTCGCGCTTCGTGTCGGTGTCGAGGTTGGTCAGCAGCGCCACTTCGCTGAGGAACTCATCAGTGGTGCCGTACTGTCCGGCGAAGCCGGCCACCTGCTCGAGATCCTCGAGCCGCGCGTAGTAGTTCGGGAACTTGTCCTGCAAATAATCCTCGTACCCGGCGGCGACGACCATGCGGATGAGGTGCCCCGGCCCCTTGGCCTGCTCGTCCTCCAGTTGGCCAAGCGTCTCGGCGAACTGCTCCCAGCCAAGCGCGGCCTTTTTCGGCTCCTGGCCGGCGATGTCGCGCAGCGCCTTGGCCAAGCCGGGCTGCTGCGAGTTCCCCTTGGCCAAGCGCGCGCTGAACGCCCCCCAAAGCTTGGCCGCCGACTTGGCCCCGATGCCCGGCAGCATCAGCACGATGCGCTTGAACGCCAGCTCGTCGCCGGGGTTGGTCAGTAGCTTCAGGTACGCAGCGACGTCCTTGACGTGCGCCTGTTCAAAAAACCGGATGCCACTCGTGAGCACGAACGGGATGTTGCGCCGCGTGAACTCGAGTTGCAGCTCGAGCGCGTGAAAGTGCGAGCGGTACAGCACGGCCATGCCCTCCATCGGCATGCCCTCGTCGCGCAGCTCGAGCACGCGCTGGGCGATAAACTCCGCCTGCTGGTTGGCGTCGTTGCAGCAGACGAGCGCCGGCTTCATGCCGGAGTCGCGCACCGGCGCGAGCACCTTCTCGAACTGCTGCGTGTTCGCGGCGATGACGGCATTGGCGCAGTCGAGAATCTCCGGTGTGCTGCGGTAGTTCGTCTCGATCTTGAACACCTGAGTGCCGTCGTGCCGGTCGGGGAACTCGAGCACGTTGCGGAAGTTCGCGCCGCGCCACGAGTAGATGCTCTGCGAATCGTCGCCGACCGCCATGATGTTGTGGTGCCGCCCGCCGAGCAGGTCGATCAGCTCGCACTGCACCTGGTTCGTGTCCTGGTATTCATCCACGAGGATGAACTGAAACCGCGCCTGGAACGACTCGCGCACCTCGCTGTTTTCGCGCAGCAACCGCAACCACTGGGTGAGCAGGTCGTCGAAGTCCATCACGCCATTGGCCCGCTTGCGCCTAGCGTAGGCGGCGTGCGCCTGGGCGATCTCGCCGGTGAGGCTCTCGAAATAATGGTAGCGTTCCTCCATCACTTGGCCAAGCGACAGGCCGGTGTTGAGCGACATCGACAGGATGTCACACACCAAGTCCGGCTTGGGGAATCGCACTGTCTTGGTGTCAATGCCGGCGTCGGCGATTGCTGCGCTCATCAGGGCCTTCGCGTCATCGCGGTCCATGATGGTGAACGACTGCGGGTAGCCGACCGCCTCCGCGTGCCGTCGCAACACCCGGTGGCCGACCGAGTGGAACGTTCCTCCCCAGAGCCCCGCCGTGTCGCCGCCGATCAGCGCCTGCACGCGGTCCATCATCTCGCGAGCGGCCTTGTTCGTGAACGTCAACAACAGGATGCGGTCCACCGGGATGCCCTGCTCGAGCAGGTAGGCCACGCGGTAGGTCAGCGTGCGCGTCTTGCCCGCGCCAGCCCCGGCCAGCACCAGCGCCGGCCCCGGCGGCGCGGAAACAGCCGCCAGTTGCTGGGCGTTGAGCTCCGCCTCGTAGTCGATGTTCAACTCGACGGGCGCGCGGAAAGACTTGATCGTGTACTCCCTTGGCACGGCCGGTATTCAAGCGGCCAAGCGGCCAAGCGTCGAAGTTATTTTGCCCAAGCGGAGGTTTATGGGGCCAAGCTGGTGAACGGCGCCCACGGCAGGTTACGCACGACGGCGTAAATCAGCATGGCGATGACCAAACCGATGACCAGCCAGGTGTTTGCGAACAGGGTGCGAAACGGCTTCGCCTGTGTCGTCGAGCGGATGTAGCGGCCAAAGTCGGTCACGCCCATCCCGAGGAGGCACAGGATTCCCGGGTTGAGCCGCACCGCCTCAAGCACGTTGCCATGCGTCAACTGGAACAGCGCCCGAGACGAGCCGCAGCCGGGACAGGAGTACCCGGTCGAGACAAAAAAGGCGCACTTGGGAAAGAATATCTGCTTGCTTGGGTCGAGGAAGAACAGCGCCACTGCGCCACCCAGCGCGATCACCAGGACACCGATGATGATCGTGAGTTGCTTCGTGGACATGAATTGTTCTGTCGGTGTTGCAGTCAGAAGGGCAGGAATGGCAACTCCCTGGTCGAAAACAGGACGATCATCAGAATGAACACGATGCAAAAGAACGCCCCGCCTAGAATTCCAATCCACGCATGAACGGTTCCCTTGGCTTCCGGGTTGGCCTTGACCTTTTTGAGTCCAATGATGCCGAGGATCAACGCCGGGAGGGCCGGCAGGAAACCGGCCGGGGGACACAACAAGCCCAGCCCGCTGAATACGGCGAGGTAGTATCCCACCAACGCCGGGACGTTCTTGTACGGGATCACCGTCGAGATGCCGCTGTCGCCCTGTGCCGACGCGGGCGCCGGGGCAGGCGGCGGCGCGGCAAAGGCGTCTTGAAACTCCGGCAGCGTGGCCAGCAGCACCCACTCGCCGGAACCGTCCACTTCGACGAGCGACTCGCGGGTGCATCGGTTTTGAGCGATCCAATGTTGCAACTCCTCCGTGCTGACTGGCCCGTACTCGGCACCGTCCGTTCCCTTGATTTTGTATTGCTGGCTCATGGTTTCAATGTGTCAAATCTCCACGCCTTGGGAGCGGAGGTGCTCCCTCACTTCGGGGTCATTGAGAAAAACCAGGGTGATGATGCCCAACGTCAGGTTGACCACGTCGCAGTTGATGATGTTGACGATTTGCATGATGGCGATGGTTCTGGCGGAGGCGAAGGCCGGGGCCGGGTTGCTGCCCAGCATCTGGCTGCCCTTCATGATGGCCATGATGCCGAGAACCAGAGAATAAATCCAAGGGATGTAGATAAACATCGTCCCCAAAGCTATGCCGAAGCAGGTCAGGAGCGCCAGAATGCCCCCGACAAGTGTCATGATGCCGATGGCCTGAACTTTTCCGGGAGGACCCTTTCGGGCGGCGGGTGGCATCCCTTCAGGCAGGGCGACGGCCGGGATGGCGGATGTCTGCCAATCGGGCACTTGGCCAAGCGGACGCCATTCCTCGTCGGGCGATTTCCGAACGAGCGATTTATTGTCCATCCGCTTCTCCCTCACCCACTCTCGAATCTGCTCCGCATCAAGAGGTCCATACTCCGTCTCATCTTTATCGTTAGCCTTGAAATAGTACATTATTTAAGAGACGAAGAAATCATAACGACTGTCAGTCGCCGGTCAACTCCGCTAGTTTGCTATTGGCCAAGCCGTCGTCGATGACCGACGCGGCCAGATCCCATCCCTCGATCGCCGACTTGGTCCTGGCCGCGACGAAGAGCGCGTGAGCGGTGTTGAGCAAAACGGCATCCCGTCGCGGGCCGCGATCGTCGCCGGCGAGGATCGCGCGGATCGTCGCCGCGTTTTCCCCGGCGTCG
>QOAX01000284.1 GCA_003972865.1 Verrucomicrobiota bacterium
AATCCAGATAAAGTTGCGCTTGATCCGGTTTCGCCGCCACGGCATCAGCCAGGCCAGCCGGCTGAACAGCCGGTTCAGGAGCGAACCGGTGTCGTGGGAGGCCGACAAGCCAAAGAGATGTGCCACCGTCAGGAAGGCAACAAACATAATCAGCAGCGTTGGGATGACCATGGCCAGCCCGGTGTGATACACGGTGTCATACAAACTCAATAAAAACTCAGCGATCTCAGGCAACCCTGAGCCAAGCATATCCGCGAATACGTCCTTGAATTTAGGGATGACGAAGGGGATGGTAATCATCGCACTAATGCCGATATACAGCGTGGTTGGAATGAGGATCAGGAGGCTCGATGAAAAAAGCTTGAAGGAATTCTGCGCCCGCGACCCGCCGTCCTCGAGGTGCGCCCGGCTCAACTTGGCCAGCAGTTGGGAGCCTCGTTCGTTGCGGGCCAATTCCATCGCGCCAAAGACCTCGCCCGGCAGCAGGGAATGGAAAACCCGCAGGCTCTCGATGAAGCTGCGGCCGCTCTTCATCAGGTCACTCAGGCGAGAGAACTTCCGGGCATGGGGAACTCCTCCAACGCCAAGTCCGCCCAATTGTTTGAACAGATCTTCGGGACTCCTGCCTGTGGCAGCGGCCAATTCATTCAACTCGACGACAAGGTTGGCACAGTCGATCCGCCGGAAGGGAGCGCTCAGGACATAGTAGGCCGCAAACCCGACCCCAATCGAAGCCACGAGGCAACTGAGCCAGATGTAAATAAATGCGGTTGTGGAAGTCAGGTCCATCTACGATAAAATGTTACTAAGAGCCTCCCAAATTATCCATCATGTTGATCAGGTCTGTGAACACGTCGAAAAAGGGCAGAAAGAAAAACAGAAGCAATCCCCCAACGAGCAGGATGTTTACGGGCAGAAAGCAGTAGAGGAATGCCTGCATCTTGCTCTCGGCGCGGCTGGTGTAGATGATCCGCGCATGGCCGAATCCGGAAGCAACCTCTTCGCCGGCCTGTGCGACGATCCAGTTGAAGAAATTCGGGATCGTCCGGCACCCCCTCGAGGCCGAGTCGTAATCGGCGTGACCCTCGGCGAAGTTCTGCTCGATCTGTGCCAGGTCGGCTTCCATTTCCGATCCGGCCTCGAGTTTTCGAACCATCCCGACCACCTCTGGCAGTCGCGCCCCGGAGGCCAGCAGCGTTTCTGAAAGAGCGGCATATTGCGCGAGCGTGGCGTCCCTCAGCATCGGGATTTTCCAGCTAAAAAAACGCCGCATCTTTTGGCTGCGTAACACGGTCATGTAAAAAAGGAAGCCAAGCGCAAATAGAGCCACCGGGATGAGAGAAATCCAGGAGTTGTGAAAAAGGGTCGCTGCCGTGCTGGGATTCATTTCATTGACCATCGTCAGATCGCCTAAATCATCCCGCAACGTGAAAGCCAGAAACGCCATCAGCCCTGCCACAAGCATGCCACACACGAGGATCAGCGTCGGGTAAATGGCCAGCCCACGCAGGCGAGTGGCCAGGTTGCCGATGCGTTCATAGTAGTCGGCCACGCAGCTCAGCACCTTGGGCATGCTCTGGCTTTCCTGGCCAAGCGCCAGCAGCCGCTTGTAGGTGTCCGGCAGATCGAGCCCCTCGACCGCCTGCTCAACGGACTGGCCCTTCTCGAGACGGCTGCCGAGTTGGGCTAGCTGATCCTTTAACCGGCCGCTGCTCATCGACTCGGTCATCTTTTTCAGCCCGGCTTCTAGCGGGATGCCGGACTTGAGCATCCCTGCCAACTGCCGGTTTACGAAGGCAAGTTCCTCGGTGTTCATAGTTGTAAGTGTCGATTGATTTCAGCCTCGGTTGTCAGCGCTTGGCCAAGCAGGTCGTCGCGCGATTGTTCGAATGACAGGTCCGGTTCGAGCCTGGCCAGGCGTTTGGTCTCGATCGCTCCTTGGTTGGCTTCGTCGAGGCGCAACATTTCCAGGAACGGCACCCTCCCGCGGAGACCGGAGCCGAAGCAAGGCGCGCAACCTTTTCCGGAGCAATCCGCGCAAAGCCTGCGCACCAGCCGTTGGTTCAGGATCAGCCGCAACTGGCTGGCCACGAGATTGGGATCGTCTGACAAGGCGTTCAGTCGCTCTACAACGCCCCGGCACGAGCCGGCATGCAGCGTCGCGATGACCAGGTGGCCGGTCATCGCCGCGCGAAGGGCAATTGCCGCCGTTTCCTCGTCGCGAATCTCACCGATCACCAGCACCTGCGGGTCCTGCCGCAGCAGGTGCTTGAGCGCCTTTGCAAAGGTCAGCCCCCGTTCGAGATTGATCTCCGTTTGCATGATTCCGGGGATCACCCGCTCGACCGGGTCCTCCACCGTGATCACGTGGCAGGGATCGATTTCCAGCAGGCGCTGTAGCAGCGCGTAAATCGTTGTGGTCTTGCCGCTGCCGGCCGGGCCGGTCAGCAGGATCATGCCGGCGCGGATGCCGAGTTGATGCT
Organism: Verrucomicrobiota bacterium; assembly: GCA_003972865.1. Taxonomy (GTDB): domain Bacteria; phylum Verrucomicrobiota; class Verrucomicrobiia; order Limisphaerales; family UBA1096; genus UBA1096. The sequence continues at coordinate 2,484 of QOAX01000284.1, forward strand.
CCAGCGCCTTATTCACCCCGGCGGGAAACCCCAGTTGATTGAGCGCCAATTGGTGCTCCTCATAAAAGAGGCGCAGCACCAGCTTCTCGCCGGTCACAGTCGGGTAGGTGGAGACGCGTACATCGCTGGCCAGACCCACCTCATCGGCGGCAATCCGGCCGTCCTGTGGCAGCGACTCGACGTAGGTCTTGAGCTTGGCCAGGTACTTGACTCGGCCGAGAATCAGCTTGGCCGCCTCGGTCGGGAGCGTGCCGACATGGGTGAGCACACCGTCGAGCCGGAACTGCACCCGGCACCCTTCACGGTCCATGTGCAGATGCACGTCGCTGGCCTGGTGCCGGGTGGCGAATTGCAAAAGCCACTCGACCGCCGCAGTGGCGTCCTGCCCCTCCAGCGGCGGCGCCCAGTCGATGGCTTGGGCTTTTGAATCCAGTTGCATTGCGTCGACAAGACGGTGGACTTCACACAGCTTTTGTCAATGACAACAAATTAGATAGAACCGTCAGCCGGTAATTTTTTCGGCCAACTCCTCGGCGGGGTAGGTCCAGATCTCGGCGAGAGTGGGGTGATAGTGCGGCGTGGCCGCCAGCTCGGTGACGGTCATGCGCTTGGCCATGGCGGTGACGATCTCGTGGATCAACTCGCCGCCCATCGGTCCGACGCAGGCGCCGCCGAGGATTTCTCCCGACTCGGGATCGCACAACAATTTCACGAAGCCGTGCATCGCCTCCATGATGATCGACTTGCCATGGTCGTTGAATGGATAGCTCGCGGTGAGGTACGGGATGCCCTGCGCCTTGGCCGTTTTTTCAGTGTGGCCGACGGTGGCACTTTGCGGGTCGGTGAACACCACGCTGATGAGCATCCGGTAATCCATCGAGCGCAGCCCGCCGGGGTGCAGGATGTTATGCGCGGCGACTTCGCCCTGCTGAATGGCGAGGTGCACGATCTCGTACGGGCCGGTGCAGTCACCCCCGGCGAAAATGTGCGGCGCGCTGGTTCGCATGTGGGCGTCACAGAGGATGCGGCCGTTGTCGGTCTCGACGCCGCCGTTCTCGAGCGCGAGCGACCCGGTGTTCGGCGATCGGCCCAACCCGTGAAACACCGCCTCGGCGCGGACTTCGTGTTGCCCGCTGTCGCGCTCGAACGCGATCACTTTTTCGTTGCCGTCCTGCCGCGCGTCGGTGAGAGAGCAGCCGGTGTGGACGGTAATGCCCTCGGCTCGGAAGGCGGCCTCCACTTCGCCGGCGACATCGTCGTCGAACGCCTTGAGAATGTGCGG
>QOAX01000091.1 GCA_003972865.1 Verrucomicrobiota bacterium
ACAAACCAGCGCCAGTAATATTCCTCCAGCAGCGAGTGCAGCACAGCGAGGCAAATGCCGAAGGCCCAGTAGTTGGCCCGGTTCAGGCCTAGTCCGGTGATGGTGTCACTGATGCGATCCGCATTCGCGCTAACCGGCTCGCCGATCCATTGGGTCTGCATGAGTAGAAACATCAGCCCCACGATGCCCGCGCCCACGAGGAGGCCTGATGGCAGCGTTCGCCAGTGGCGCGCCTCCCTCCAGACCGGCCGCTCGATGCGGTGTTTGAGGATCCACGGCACCGCGATGAGCGGCCACACCAGCGTGAACAGCTTGGTGCCGGAATAGGCCAACTGCGCCAAGCCCACCCCCTTGGCAATGACGAAATAAAGCAGCGCCCCGAACAGGGGCAGCACGGTGGCCGGCAACACCACGGCCCACATTCGTTTGCGATGCTGCTCCTCGGTCAGGCTGGAAGCATCGCTCCACTCAAACCCGCCAGCCAGTTGATTGCCCTCCGACATGTCAGCAAACGCCCAAGCTCCATCAAACTGGTAAGTTGATTCAAGCCAAATGAAACGCTGCCCCCAAACCCAGCGCTTGGCCCGGCGCTACTTTTTCTCGAGGTCTTTGCGCGGGAAGAGCGGCGTTGGCTTGTTGCAGGTGTGGCCCTTGGCCAAGCCGCCCCACTTGGCCAAGCTGAAGTTCGCCGGCGAGTCGTCGAGGCCAAGTTGCCCGAAAATTTTCTCAGCCGTCTCGGGGATCACGGGCCAGAGCAGCACCGCCAAAATCCGGCACGCCTCGGCCAAATTGTAGAGCACCTCGTTGAGCCGATCGGCTTGGTCGTCCTGCTTGGCCAACTTGAACGGCGCAGTCTGCTCGACGTATTGGTTGGCGCGATCGACCAATCCCCAGATGCTCACAAGCGCCGCCTGCAAGTGATGCGACTCGTAGTTTTTGCGCGCCTCGGCGATCCATTTTTCGGCGTCGGCGGCCAGTTCGTCGGACGTCGCCTCAAGTGTGCCTCCGCGATAACGGTTGAGCATCGAGAGCGAGCGGTTGACGAGGTTGCCCAAGCCGTTGGCCAACTCGGCGGAGTAGCGGGCCTGAAAACTTTCGTCGGTCCAGTTGCCGTCCGGGCCGATGTCCAGCTCACGCACGACGTAGTAGCGGAACGCATCAACGCCCCACTCGTCGATCACCGCGATGGGATCCACCACGTTGCCGGTGGTCTTGCTCATTTTTTGGCCGTCCTTCTGCCACCAACCGTGCACGAGCACCTGCCCAGGCAGCGGAAGTCCCATCGCCTTGAGCATGATCGGCCAATAGACGGCGTGGAACTTGAGAATGTCCTTGCCGATGACATGAATGTCCGCCGGCCAAAGCGATGGGGCGTCCGGCTTTGTCTCGAGGCCGACTGGGCCAGCGGCCGCGTCGTCGCCGAGTGCCGCCGGAATGCTGGCGTAGTTGCTCAGCGCGTCGAACCAAACGTACGTCACGTATTCCTCGTCGAACGGCAGCGGGATGCCCCACTCGAGCCGCGCCTTGGGCCGCGTGATGCAGAGATCCTCGAGCGTGTTGTTTTTCAGGAAGCCAAGCACCTCGTTGCGGCGTGTCGCCGGCTGGACGAAATCGGGGTTGGCCTCGATGTGGTCGATCAGCCACTGCTGATGTTCGCCGAGCTTGAAGTAGTAATTGTGCTCCACCAACTCGGCGACCTCACCGTAAAGAGGATCGAACGTGCCGTCCTCGCGCCGGTCTTTCTCCGTCAAAAACGTCTCCTGTCGCGCCGAGTAAAACCCGCGATACTCCGCCTGATAAAAATGTCCGGCATCGTAAAGCTTTTGCAGCACCGCACGCACAAACACCTTGTGCCGCTCCGACGACGTACGGACAAAGTCGGCATGCGTCAGGTTCAGCCGGCCGGCAAACGCCTCCCAAATCTCCGCAAACTCATCGCAGTACAGCTGCGGATCCTTGCCGGCGGCAGCGGCGGCAGTCTGCACCTTTTGGCCGTGCTCATCGAGACCGGTCAGGTAAAACACCTCCTGCCCCAGACTGCGATGCGCCCGGGCAATGATGTCCGTGATAACCTTCTCGTAGGCGTGCCCGAGATGAGGTTCCCCGTTGACGTAATCGATGGCCGTGGTGAGGTAAAACTGTTTACTCATCCGTCGCCCACTATGCAGCCAAGGCCAAGCACTTGGCAATCTTGGGGTGCAATGCCCACTCTAATTCCGGATTGGCTGGGCGATTCGGAGGTAGGCGAAGAAGTCACGGAGCTGCTGGTCGCTCAAGCCGGCGAGCAACCCCTCCGGCATCAGGCTTCGCGGACTCACATACGTCGACTCGACCTGCGACTGCTCGACTACTGTGTCGCCGCCGTCGATGCCGCGCAGGATCAGCAGCTTGTCGGTGCGATCGGTCAGGAAACCGCTGAGCAGCCGACCGTCACGGGTTTGCACGTGCATTTGCTCGAAGCCTTCACGGATTTCTCGGCTCGGGTCGAGGATGCCCGGCAGAAGCGTGTGTGTCGAGATCGTTCCGCTGATAATGGGTGAGGTTCGGGCCAATCTGTCCCCCTTTATGGAACAACTTGTGGCAGGCCGCGCAGCGCTGCATGTACAACTCGCGTCCGCGATACGGACTGCCGGGCCGCCCCTCCACCACCGAACGCACCCGGGCGATCTCCGCTGCCTGGGTGGTCGGCTTGGCTTCGCCTGCGCTTGGCCAAAGATTTCTCGCTTGGGCGGCGACGCTGCCGCCATGAGCCAACAACAGTTCCACCGTTGACGCCGCGATGTCGCGCTTGGCCAAGCTGCCCGACTTGACAGCGGCCAACAACTGGCGGCTCCACGCGGGGCGACTGGCCAGGAATGAAATCGCCGCCGGTCTGGCCGCTGCGGGAAATTCTGGGTACCGCCCGACAACCGCCTGGCCAAGGGAATCATCGACGAATCGTTGCAGCGCCAACAACCCGGCCACAACCACATCGGCATTGGGTTCCGTCTGCACAAGCATCAAGAGCGATGGCTTTAAACCGTCGGCCTTGGCGTCGCCCGCGGCGCGGATGAGTTCGATCCGATCCTTGGCCGGCTGGGTGGCGTTGGCGATGACGGACAGCGCCTGGCCAAGCGCGGCGGAGTCGCCCAGCCGGACACGCAACACCAGCGGCGGGTTGTCAAGCTGCCGCAATTGCTCGATCAATTCGTCCGGCAACCGCGGCAGCGCCTGGCCCTCGAGCGCCTGGGTGAAACCGGCCATTAACTTGTCGCGGTGCAGCTGGGTCGGCGCGTTCTTCAGCAACCCGGCGCAGCCGATAAAATCATCCTGCCGGCCCCGGGCCGCCAAGCGGCGCATGAGTCGCTCGAGGATATGCCGCTCGACCATCGGTTGCCGAAAAAACGATCCGTCGCGGAACAGCTCAAGCACCGCGCCGCGGTCGTTTTCGCAGTGCCGCTCGAGCACCCACCAACATTGCAGCGGGATAAACGGATCGTCGATGTCGTCGGTGCGGCTGAGTAGCCCGGTCGCCAGGCCTAGCGCCTGGTCGCGCGGGAGCCGCATCGCCGTGCCGGCGATCTGCGAGCGCACCTCGGAATGCCCCTCGCGCTTGGCCAAGCGGCGGACAGCACTGAAAAAACCGGTGGACAATTCGCGTTGATCGCCGCGAAGCCGCACGGCCCAGGAGCGGACGTGCGGGTACGGATGCCCGAGCAGCTCGGCGGCGAAAGCATCGTCGAGTCCACCGGCTTGGTGCAGCGCCCACAGTCCGTGCAAGGCGGCCCGGCCGGTTTCGGCCTTGATCTGTTTTCGCAGCTTGGCATTGGTCACGGCGGTGGCGCGGTGGCCCAGCAGGCGCACGGCGGTTTGCCGGTGCCACTTGTTTGGGTGCGCCAAAAGCCCGATGAGTTGCCCGTCGGTTTTTGCGCTGAGATTGGTGTCGGCGACGAGTGGCTTGGCCTTGGCTCGGAGCCTGTAAACGCGGCCGGAGGTGGGGTCGATCTGGCTTTGGTAATGCTGGCCGTGCGCGATGTAGCGCTCATAAAAATCGGCGATGAGCAGCGAGCCGTCGGGGGCGTTGGCCATGTAAACCGGCCGGAAGGCGACGTCGGAATTCTTCACCGGGAAGCTGATGTCGTGCGTGGTGAATGACGCCCCGCGCACGCTGCGTTCGCTCAGCACCAAGTGACGATGCAGCGGGTCGGCACCGAGCAGTCTGCCCTGCCACTCATCCGGCATGGCGGAGCCGTTGACGGCGATGACGTTGTGGGAGAAGCGCGGGATGCTGCCGCCGGGCATCATCGGCAGTTCGCCGAACGCGAACGGATTGTCCGGCGGCCCGAACTTGCCCGGGCTTTTGCCCTGCTTGAGGTAAAGCCCGCCTTGCACGTAGTGAAAGCCGCGCGTGCCGCCGCCGTTGTGACCGGAGAACAACCGGCCATCGGCGTCGAACTCCAGCCCGAACACGTTGCCGCCACCCTCGGCGAAAATCTCGAACTCGCGCGACTCGGGGTGATAACGCCAAACCATGCAGCCCTCGAAATGAACCCCCGGCGCGCCCGGCGGATCGATGCCGGGCCGGGTGACGCGGCAACTCACCGTGCTGCCCTGCGCGCCGTACAGCCAGCCGTCCGGCCCCCAAGTGATGCCGTTGGCCACCGAGTGCGTGTCCTCAAAACCGAAGCCGGCCAGATGCACCACCGGGTCGCCGTCCGGGATGTCATCGGCATTGCGGTCGGGATAAAACAGCAGGTGCGGCGTGTGCATCACCCAGACCCCGTCGCGGCCGGGCAGCGCCGCGTTGGCCAAGCCGAGTTTGTCGGCGAAAACCTTGTGCGTGTCGTAAGCGCCATCGCCGTCGGTGTCCTCGTGCACGGTGACACGGCTGCGGCCGGGCGTGTGATGCGGCGGCGGCCTGGGCTGGCGGTCGTACTTGGCTCGGTAATACTTGTCGCGACTGATTTGCCGCAGCCCGGCCGGGTACGGGTACTGCACGTAATGCGAAACCCACAGCCGCCCGCGCGCATCGAAACTGACGTGCGTCGGCTGCGCCACCAACGGCTCGTGCAACACGGTCTCGATGGCCAAGCCGTCGGCCAACTCGAATCGCGCAAGGCTCTCGCTTGGGCTGAGCCGCTCGCCGTGCACCAGCGTCTGCGCCTCGAAAAGCACGCGGCTGGCCTCGTGAAATTGGTCGTAGGCGGCACGGGGCGGCTTGGCCTCGAGCGCTTGGCCAAGCGGCGGCAGCTCTGTGCCTGGTCGATATTCCCACTCGCCGCTGAACAGGCACTCGAGAAAGTAGCCCTGTATCGACGGGCCGTTGCCCCGGAATTGGCCGAGGCCTGCGGGGTTGAAAACCTTGATGGCGAGTTCGTTCCACTTGCCCTTGGCCAAGCCGCCGGGCGGCACCTTGTAGCGCTTGGGCTTTCCGTCGCTTGGCTTGGCCCCCGGCGGAAAGCTGCCCGCGCCACCGAGGCGTTTGCCGTTGAGGAACGCCTCGTGCGCGGCGTGGCTCGAGTCAATTGTCAGCGTGACCGACTCGACCCAAAGATCGCGTCCGCCGAGCGTCGCCCAATTGTCCGGCACCTTCACCCAGCATCGGTACCAGCCGGTGCCGCCTGGCCGCGCGCCGACGGCCTCCCCCGGCACGGTGACCGGCTGCCATTCCAACGCCCAAGCGTCCGGCCAAGCGGCAAGGAGGCCAAGCAACAAAGCTGATCGTAAAGTGTTCACGGGGAAATCGATCGGGGGAGTGGCCAGACATGGCAAAGAGGCTCCTTTGACCGCTGCCATTTTTCGTCGGAGGGAGGGCTGCCATCATGGGAGTAAATCGTTTGGGCTTGGTTGGCGCGCGTCCATTCGTGGAGCGGCAGGAGATAATCCATGCCAAGCGCGGCGGGATCGGCGGCGGCGTGGAAGAGGGCATCGGCGGCCTTGGCCAAGCGCACGAGGCGGCCGGTTTTTTCGTCCCAACCGATCGGGACCGTCCCTTCGGCCGGCTTGGGCAGGGCGAAGAAGCGGGGGGCAGCGTTGCCGTGACGCACTGTCGACCAGGTTGATCCGGCATCGCCCGGCCGCTCGTAAACCGGAACCGGGAGGTTCAGCCGGGGGTCGTCGAGTTGCAGGCG
>QOAX01000281.1 GCA_003972865.1 Verrucomicrobiota bacterium
AGGAGAATAGATGTCAGCCAATCCGGCACGCGGTTGTTTGACCCCATCGCTTGGCCAAGCGCAAGGAGTTTCAAGCCGTTGCGCTTGGCCAAGCGAAGCAGGGTCAGGCCCTGATCTGGTCCCAGATCGGTTCCATGTCGGGATCTTGCAGGGCCACTTCGCGGATTTTTTCCGGGTCACCGATCTGCTCCGCCGCCTGAAACCAATCCAGCGCCAGGTCGAGGTCGCCGAACTGGCAGGCGTAGCAGGCGAGGTTGTACGGGATGGCCTCGTTTTGCGGGAACTGCCCGTGCACCGGCTCGAGCAGGTTGAACGCCTCGCGGCCGCGCTTGAGGTAAAACAGCGCGTTGGCCTGGTTGATCCAGCCGGCGGGGTCGTCGGGGTGACGCTTCGCCATGACACCACCAATCTCTGCACAGCGTTCCCAGTCCTTGTTGCGGGCGTAGATGTGCCACTCCAGATGCAGCACCTCGTGGTGTTCCCTGTGCTCGGCCGATACCTTGGACAAGTCGGCTAGGGCCTCATCGGGGTTGCCGAGTTGCAGCCAGCCGGTGGCCGACGAGAGGTGCAGATTGTCGGGGGGAGGGATATCGATCATCCGCCGTCGGGCTCCTTGGTGAACGCTTTCACGGACGTGATACCCACCGCCTTGGCAGCATCCATTACCTTGATAATTTGACCAAACGGTGCGTCGGTGTCAGCCCGAATTGAGAGTTCCAGTTCGGGGTTGGCGTCGATTGCCTGTTTTAGCCCGGCCTCGAGTGCGCCGGGATCCACTATTTCATCCCCCAGGTAAATATACGGAGGCTTCCTGGCCACGGTGACGATGAGGTCGTTGCTCACAGCCGGCGTGGCCCTGGCCTGTGAGGATTCCGGCAGCGCGAGCTTCACGGCGGCCTGGTTCGTGAACGTCGTCGTTACCACCATGAAAATGAGCACCACCATCAGCACGTCAATCAGCGCCACGATGATGACGATGGGGGGCTTTCGGTTTTTGCGCGCGAGAAATCGCATGGGCGGCAAGGGCGTTTATTTCCCGGGCTTGACCGGGTATTGCCGGCGAAGGAACTTGTCGAGCAGCGTCTCCATCTCGATGGCGAACGTCTCGATCCGCTTGTTGTAAATGCTCCACGCAACGAGGGAGGGGATGGCGATGCTGAGGCCCGAGAGCGTGGCGTAAAGGGCCAGGGAGATGCCGGCGGCAAACTTGGCCGTGTCGACCTGGTCCGAGGTCATCACGCCGAAAATCTCTATCAACCCAAACACCGTGCCGACGAGGCCCAGCAGCGGCGCAATGCCGGTGATGATCTCCAGCACCACCATGCCGCGCTCCATCCGGCTGACCTCGTGCCGGGCGCGAGTCTGCAACGCCTCGACGTTGTCCGGCTTGGCCCACTCGAGGTGCTCGATGGCGGCCGTGGTCAGCCGCGCCAACGGGGTGCGCTCGTGCTGCTGGCAGAACCGCAGCAGGGTGTTCACGTCGCTGCGCGTCTGGCAATGCTCCAGGCTGTCAGTCAGGGGTGGCGGGATGATGGAGCTGCGCCGCAAGGCAAGGCCCCGATCGATGATGAACGCGATGCTGATCACCGAGGTGACTCCGAGCAAAAAAAGAATGAACGTGTGCATGCAATAAAACGTGGCAACCCTGACAACTCTCGCAGGGCGGTGGATTCAATCGGCAATCGCCCGTCCGAAGCAAGCTGAAAGCGGAGGTCTCACTCGTCGAACCACTCGTCGCCGGGGTCGAACGCCGGGACAGGGATGTTGATGATTTTCAACCGGCCCACCGCCCGGTGCCTGCAGCCGGGCTTGATGTATACGGCGGTCATGGGCTTGACCGGCACCCGTTCGCCGTCCAGCTCGATGTGCCCCTCGCCCTCCAGCACGAGGTAGATTTCTGTCGTCCGTTTGTGGTAATGGACCGCTGAGTCCTGCCTGATATCGACCTCGTGCAGACTGGCCACAGCGCCTGGTTCGCCGACAAAAGCGCGCTTGGCCAAGCCGCAGGGGCAGGGAGCCGGCTCAATCTCGTCCAGTTGCTCGATCAGATAGTTTGCCATGTCACCGAATAGTCTGGGCCTCAAATACTTGGGCTGCAAGGAACTTGGCCGGTTGAGGCTGATAAAACAAAAACACAATAATTTGTGGTAAAAAAACTTGCTACCCCAACAGATTGTGGTAACACTCCGCCTGTTGCCCAGCTCGACTGAGCTTTAAAAGGTGGTTTAAAGAAAAAATCGCCCCGAAGCGAGGTTATCTGTCCCTGAACACCTGAAGACACTTGACAACCCATGATAGACGCAAACGAATCTTTGACCGCACCCGCCTCCCGCGTATCGCGACGCGCCTCCTCCCCCAAAGTCACCGCCCCAAAACGGGGCGGCTTGGTCAAGGGCAAAAAAGGATCGAGCATCCGGATCGAGCGGGTGTTCAGCGATGCCAAGTGCAATCCCTTCGACGAGATCGAGTGGGACAGGCGCACGGCGGAGATTTCCGACGAAGGCGGCAACATTATTTTCAAGCAGGAAAATGTCGAGGTGCCCAAGGGCTGGTCGCAACTCGCGACCAAGGTGGTGGTCTCGAAATATTTTTTCGGCCAACAGGGCACGCCGGAGCGCGAGACTTCCGTGCGGCAATTGATCCACCGCGTGGCCCGTACCATTGCCGACTGGGGCGTCAACGACGGTTACTTCAGCAAAAAGGACGGCGAGATTTTTTATGAGGAACTGTCGTGGCTGTGCCTGAACCAGCACGGCGCGTTCAACTCGCCGGTATGGTTCAACGTCGGGCTGCATCACGAGTACGGCGTCGGCAACGACTCAGCCAAGGGCAACTGGCATTACGACGAGGCGCTTGGCCAGGCGAAACGTGCCACGTCGCAGTACGAGTACCCGCAGGGCAGCGCCTGCTTCATCCAGTCGGTCGATGACGACTTGGAGTCGATCCTTCAGTTGGCGCAAAGCGAGGGGATGCTCTTCAAGTTTGGCTCCGGCACCGGCACCGACCTGACACCGATCCGCTCCAAGCGCGAAGCGATCAGCGGCGGCGGCGCACCGAGCGGCCCGATGTCATTCCTTCGGGTTTACGACCAGGTGGCCAACGTGGTTCGTTCCGGCGGCAAGACGCGCCGTGCCGCCAAGATGAACACCATCCGCGACTGGCACGGTGACATCGAGGAGTTCATCGATGCCAAGCAGGACGAGGAGAAAAAGGCGTGGGCCCTGATCGAGCAGGGCTACGACGGCTCGTACAACGGCGACGCCTACGGCAGTGTCATGTACCAAAACGAGAACCTGTCGGTGCGTGTCAGCGACGAGTTCATGCAGTCCGCGCAGGACGGCGGCGACTGGTGGACGTATGCCGTGACCACCGGCAAGAAACTTGAAAAGAAGAACGCCTCCGATCTGCTGAACAAGATCTCCGAGGGCACCTGGATCTGCGGCGACCCCGGTCTACAGTACGACGGCTCAATCCAAAAGTGGCACACCTGCAAGGGCACCGAGCCGATCCACTCGACAAACCCCTGCTCCGAGTACGTTTTCCTCAACAATACAGCCTGCAATCTAGCCTCGCTGAACCTGATGCGCTTCAAGCGTGAGGACGGCGTGTTCGACATCGGCCGCTTCAAGGCGGCAGTGCGCATTTTCATCACCGCGCAGGAGATCCTCGTCGACAA
>QOAX01000149.1 GCA_003972865.1 Verrucomicrobiota bacterium
AGCTGGTCGTTGAGAAACGCACGTACGTGCCGGGCGATAGGCAGGGTGGCTCCGGCTTTCTTCGTCCGCCGCACATGCCGGGCATCAGCTAGTCCCTTCGCCAAGCGTGCCATGCCATGCCACACCCTCTTGGATCGACGTCGGCCATACGAAAAGATAGCCGAGTGGATCAGCGCCCGTCGCCCGGCAGGCCCTCGATCCCAGGCTCTAGCTGAGCGCCCAGTGTGTTCTGGAACATCGACAGCTGCGTGTAATTGCCGACGATTAGCACAACCTCGCGTAGCTGACTCTCGGTGTAACGCTCGCCGAGCGTGTTCCACGTCGCCTCGGAGACAAATCGGCTCGTGTAGAGCTCGTCAGCCGCCCTGAGCAGAGCTGCATCGAAGTCGCTCCACCCCGCCGCATCGCCCCCTCGGGTGACCCGGCTGATTTCCTGCTCGGTGAGCCCAGCTTCCTGTCCAATGATGTTATGCCGCCCCCAGATGTAGTCGCCTCGGTTCAACCACGCTGTGCGAAGAATGATCACCTCCCGGTCGCGGGCCGGGATCGTGGCGTTACGGACGAAGTACCCCGTGTACGCCCAGTACCTTTGGCACATCTCGGTGCTGTCGGGGCACAGCTGTCTCATCTCGCTCGCTCCTCCCGGATCGTCCGGCAGCGCGATCCGCGGACCGTCGAGGCGATCGAACGCCTTCACGCGTTCCTGTGCCTCTCCGACAAGCGGTGCGAGCGCTACGATAGCGAGAACCACACCGAACGCAACGGTGAACCGTTTCATCGGACACCTCCCTGTTTGCTTTGAGGATGAGGTCGCTTCCGGGTAATGTCAAGTCAACGTTGAACGGACCGGAGCACCCCGCTAACCCCCGTCCCCGTTGAACCGCCCGCCACCGCGCGTTAGGATGCCGTCTATGGGTGGAAACTCAGGACGGAAGGTCAAGTCAGCACGATCCGCGTCTCGTTCGGCCAAGCCCGTCAAGCGTCCGGCTTCACTACGTTCTTCGAGTCGTTCGATGATGAACCAAAGACACGCGGCACGCAGTGGGAACGCGTCTGTAACATGAATGCCAAGCAGCAGCGGTTTGTCGCTGAGCACGCCATCGATCTCAATGCGACGCAGGCGGCGGTCCGTCTGAATGTGTCCGTTGAACAGGGGCAGTTTGGGCGTCGGTGGAGAATGGAATTGCGACACCTTGATCGGTTGCCGGTATCGAGTCTTCGTGAAAGTCTGGCTGATCGGGTCGCGCAGGGGTAGATCCTCAAAACCGGGAGATGAATCATGCGACATCGCGACCGGTCCTTTTGTTCACTGCTTGCGGTTATTGCGCTTAGCGCGTGCCAGCCGGGGGTGTCCCCGTCCGAGGCGCCTCCTGAAGCCCCTGAACTCGTCTTCCGGGACGCACGCGTCATGGATCCGGAGTCTGGGCTCGACGCGGTGCGCCACGTCGGCATCACTGGCGGCACGATCGTAGCCATCTCTGAGACCCCGATCGAGGCACCCGAGGTCGTCGACGCAAGCGGTCTGGTCCTCGCTCCCGGTTTTATCGATCTGCACGCACATGGACAGGACGCTGTGAGTAACCGTCTCCAAGCGCTGGACGGCGTCACCGCCGCTCTCGAACTCGAGCTCGGCGTCTACCCGGTCGCCGATTGGACCGCGGCTCGCGAAGGCGATGCGGTCATCCATTACGGCGCCTCGGTTGGCCATCTGGGCGCCCGGATAAAGCTTTTCCACGACGCAGATCTCGGTAGCTGGGCGACGCTTAGTCCGGAGCGCACGGACCTACTGACGTTTTCGGATTTTGAGAACAAGGATACAAACGAAGAAGAGCGCACCCGACTGAAAGAGCTCATGGATCGGGGGCTCGATGAAGGTGGTCTCGGTTTCGGCCTGGGCATCACCTACACACCGGGTGCGTCGCGTTCGGAGATTCTTGAGCTCTTCGAGTTAGCGAGCGAGCGGGACGTTCCTCTTTTTATACATACGCGTAGCTCCAACTCGGGCGGCACCCTCGGTGCCTTTCAGGAAGGCATCGCGAACGCCGCTGCCACCGGAGCTTCGCTGCACTTCGTGCACCTGAACAGCAGCTCCGGCGAGTTAGCCCCCACTGTCTTGTCTCTTATCCGTGGCGCACGCGACCGCGGTATCGACATCACGACCGAAGCCTATCCCTATACCGCTGGGTCGACGCGCATCGAATCGGCCTCGTACGACAGTTGGGTGGGCCGGGACGACGCCGACTTCGGCAGCCTGCTATGGCCAGCAACCGGCGAGCGTCTCACCGCAGAAAGCTTCGCGCGCTATCGGGCAGAAGGCGGCTGGGTCATCCGCGGCGGTCGCCGTGAGGAGACGAATGCCTGGATCGTTGCGCAACCTGACGTTATGGTAGCGAGCGACGGCATTCCTTTCTTGTACGGCCCGGCGCATCCACGTGGGTCTGGCACGTTCTCTCGCATCTTGGGCCACTACTCGCGCGACCAGCAGACAATTGGCCTGATGGATGCCTTGAAGAAGATGACGTTGCTTCCAGCGCAGCGTTTGGAACATATCGCGCCGGTGATGCGCAATAAGGGGCGCATCCGGCTCGGTGCCGATGCCGACATCACGCTCTTCGACCCGGACACGGTCTTGGATCGCTCCACGTACGAACAGGGTGACATTCCGTCAGAAGGGATCGTGCATGTGCTTGTGTCCGGCACATTCGTCGTTCGCAACGGCGAGTTTATAGAAGGCGTCTTTCCGGGTAGAGCGATCAAGAGTGAGCGACCGAACTAGTCGGAGACCACGCTGACGGCACGAGGCTGACGCCAGGCAACGTTAGGCGGATCGGACCGTCGAAGACCCGAAGGTGCAAGCGCGTTTACTCGCCGATGCGCGCGCAGGCAAACTCCATCCGTCGGTCATGACGTCGCTGATGGCGTACGCCTACGGCAAACCGCGTGAGGCCACCAGTGCAGAGCCGATGATTCCGATGTCGGAGATTGAAGACGCGCGCCAGAGTTTGAAGGTCAAGCTCCAGCGCATCAGCGAATCACTGGAATCCCGTCCCCGTTGAACCGCCCGCGCACCGGCATTGAACTCCTGGCAATCGGCGTCAGCACGTCAACCAGGTGTCGTGTGTGTGGGAGGAGAACGGTCAATTTGTACCTGGTCCTGGGTACACATTCCGGCGGGTTTCAGCGGGTCCCCATTCCGTGGGCAGATACCCGACTGACCTGTGGGACACCGCGCACCCGCGTGAGCCGTAACTCCCCACATTGCACCCCCTGCCAGCCAGCGGTAGGATCGGGGTCTACACCGGCGTCGTCGTGACGAGAGCTAGCCGATGACGAGTCCCGCCAGGATCGTCGCCCTTGCCACCATCTTCGTGGCGCTCGCCTCGATGTCCTGTTCCACGTCGATTCGCCTTCTTCCTCCCGCAGGGGTCACCGAACTCCGAGCGCGTGCCGAGTTGGGGATCGCCGGGGCGCAGTTCAACCTCGGGGTCATGTACGCCAACGGTCGCGGCGTCCTGCAGGACGATTTCGAAGCGGTCCACTGGTACCGTCGGGCGGCGGACCAAGGGCTTGCCGGGGCGCAGTTCAACCTCGGGGTCATGTACGCCGAGGGCCGAGGCGTCC
>QOAX01000100.1 GCA_003972865.1 Verrucomicrobiota bacterium
ACGCCGTTCTCACTGAACACGCGCGATATGATGGGAACGGAAAGTCGATTGAACGGCAAGACCGAGAAGACCGATCACGCGGCTGTGCGGACCGATCACGCGGCTGTGAAGACCGATCACGCGGCTGTGAAGACCGATCACGCGGCTGCGAAGGCCCAATTGTAATGAGCGAGTGGCAAGTTGGTCTCGTATCAGAAAAACGGACAGGTAGGGGAGAAGTATGGCTCTTTACAGTATTACGTATTTTCTTAATCACTCCACGACCGGGGTCGCAGAGATGCCGTTTTTGTTTCTTTGTCGTCATTTCTCAAAAACACCCCAGTCAGTTTCATCGACTCTCTGCACTATCTGGTGGTTCCTTAACGTATTTAAACCACCAGACGAGTCGCTAGGTCGTTGTATCTTAGCAAATCCTGTTGCCGTGTAGCTTGAGCCATGCCTCGGCAGCGTTGAGATTTGGGCAGGCCTTGGCCAAGCGCTCCCAAAACCGGGTTGAATGATCCAAATGATCCAGATGAACCAGTTCGTGGAGAATCACATAGTCCCGGACGAAGGCCGGCACCTGTACCAGGCGCCAGTTCAGCGAGATGGCACCGGTGCTGGAGCAGGAGCCCCAGCGCGTTTTCTGGTTCCGGATGCTCACCCGCCCGGGGGCGAACCCATGGCGCTTGGCCAAGCGGAAGGTGGTCTTCACGAGTTCAACCTTGGCCAGGCGGCGGAGGATGTTTTCCGCCGTGTCACGCGCGCCCAACCCCGTTTCGCTTGGGAGCGAGGCCAGTTGATCGGAGAAACAGGCCAGACTCCGGTCTGCGATCATCGACCGTATCGGAATCCGCCTCCCCCTGAACAGCACCGTTCCCGTCGCTGGGCCCGTGTCGTCCGGCAAGAGGGAGCCTTGAAGCCGCAGGGACAGGAACTGTTTTTCCACCCACGCATAATTCTCCGACACGAAGCGAAGCGCCTCCTTCCTGGAGCCGCCCCGGGGAATGGTGACCCGGAGCACCAGTTCTGGGAGAAGTCGGATGATGTAGCGCTTGGCGCGTTTGTTCCGGACGCACTCCAGCGGCAGCCTGGATTGGCCAATGACCACCCCTGTTTCAGAGATGGTGCATTTTCCACTGTCGGGCTCCAGAAGGGTGTCCAGAAAATCCAGCTGCACGCGGGGCAAAGTAAGGATGTCACCCTGCGACTGCAAGAGCGCCAATGTGCATTGTCCCATTGCTATGATTCCAGGCTTCATGCCTCCGCGGCATGAACAGGGAAGCAATCCTCCGATTGCACTGATTGTGGTATGAAATGCATAGAGCTACAATGGGTTGTGTATTCATCGAAACGAAGGTATACGTACAGTTGAGGGAGCCTGTTTTTCCACTTTTTATTCACAAGAAATTCACAGGATTTCCTCAAAAAACCCTCTTTTTTTGACAAATTGGGTCTTTTGTAGCAAAACAAACTGAAATTCTGTAAAAAAATCGATAAAAACGCTTGCCCCCGCCGTGAGCCATCACTAATTTTCCCCGCAAGTGCGCCTTTCCGGGCGCACGAGGGGTGAACAATTGTAGCCCCTCATGGCATCGGCGAAAGCCGGTGTTGTTTACGTGTACACAAAAAACAACATAGTTCTCAGGAGGAACTGATCATAATGAAAATGAACAAATGGACCGTGGGTCTGGCCGCCGCTGGTGTTGTCAGTCTCGCATCGACTGCTCAGGCAGAGGAAAACAGCGTGTTGACGGCTCTGTCGTCAACCGTAATCAGTGGATCTGTTGAAGCTTCCTATGTAGGAAGCCTTAGCGGTGGTAATAGATTGTACAACGACGATGGATTCGTCGCGAACGGCGCCAGTTTGGCTATCGGTAGCCCGCTTGGCGAGGGTGACTACAGCGCAGGCTACAATGTCGAACTGTTGTTGGGTGATCGTGCTGATGTCTTTGGCGGCGGCGATGATGGCCTCCACATTAAGAATGCCAACATTGGCTTGAATCTGCCATTCGGCAACGGGGTTGATCTGACGGTCGGCCTGTTCGACACGATTGTTGGTTATGAAGTCGAGGCCAGTGGCGCCAACCCGAATGTCAATCGTTCTTACGGTTATGGCTTGGAGCCATTAACACACACGGGTGTGTTGGCTTCCACATCATTGACGGACAGCGTCAACGTTTCATTCGGCTTGGCCAATGCCTTCGACTCCACGGGAGACGCCAACGCGTCTATCGATGGCACCGGAAACTTCGCCTATCTGGTGGGACTTGAGGTCACAGTTCCCGAAAGCTTGGGCTTCTTGTCCGGCAGCACGGTGTACATAGGCTACGCGAGTGGCGCTGATGCTGGGGCTGACAGCGACGATGACAATAAACTCCTCTACGTGGGTGCTTCTATGCCCAGCCCGATCGAGGGAGTTTCCCTGGGTGTTGCCTATGATGATCTCGAATCACCTGATGCTGCTGATCAGGATGCATTGGCCCTTTATGCGGTCTGGGACATTAGTGACGGCGTATCACTGGCGGGTCGTTATGACACGCTGGATGATGGCAGCGACACCAAGTCCATGTGGAGCGCCACCCTTGGTTACTCCGTCTGGGACAATGTTCTCACGCGCTTGGAGTACAACTATGAAACAGGCGATCGCGATAACGGCGACAGTACCGGCTTCGCATTGAACCTGTACTACCAGTTCTAATTTCCAACCAAGTTGGATCACAAAGCCCTTCCGTATTGGAAGGGCTTTTTTTGTGCCCAAGCAGCCCTTGGCCACTTGAAACTTGAAACTTGGCCAAGCGCCATCAATCCTCGCCCCGTTGCTGCTGAACATCGAAAACCTGCGAAAAAGCTACGGGACACCGGACGGATCGGTGCAGGTGGTGGTGGATGTGCCCTCCTTCTCGCTGGAGTCCGGGCAGCAGACGGCCCTGTGCGGCACCAGCGGCGCCGGCAAAACCACATTCCTCAACCTCATTGCGGGCATTTTGCAGCCGGAGCAGGGCCGCATCGAGCTGGATGGCCGCGCAATCTCCGGGATCAGCGAAGCCAAGCGTGACCAGCTTCGGGCCAGGACGATCGGCTACATTTTCCAGACGTTCAACCTGTTGCAGGGCTACACCTGCATCGAGAATGTGCTGCTCGGGATGAGCTTCGGGCCGGGGGCGGATCGGCGCTGGGCCCGCGAGTTGCTCGGGCGGGTGGGGCTTGGCCAACGGCTGGATCATGTTCCCCGCCAACTCTCAACCGGCCAGCAGCAGCGGGTGGCTGTGGCCCGGGCCCTGGCCAACCGGCCCAAACTGGTGTTGGCTGACGAGCCGACCGGTAACCTCGATCCAGCCAGCGCCGCCGAGTCGCTTGGGCTGATCCGTGAGACGTGCCGGGAGAACGGCGCGGCGCTGTTGCTCGTGAGCCACAACCGGGAAGTACTTGGCCAGTTTGACGACGTCCGCAACTTGGCGGACATCAACCACGCGGCCGCTTGGCCAAGCGCGGGGGAGGCCCAGTCGTGAGCCTGTTGCAAATCGTCCTGCGCAGTCTGCGGCAGCACATGCTTTCCACGGTGATCACCGCATTCTCGATCGCGCTGGCGAAGCGGACTGCTGATGAGCGTGTGGGTGGTGAAGGATCAGGCGCGCGCAAGCTTTACAGGGGTGGACTCCGGCTTTGACGGCGTGTTCGGCGCGCGCGGCTCCAAGCTTCAACTGGTGCTCAACTCGATTTTTCACCTTGAGGCGTCACCGGGCAACCTGTCGTGGGAGCAGTACGGGCTGATTGCCAACGACCGCCGCGTGGCCAGCGCGGTGCCGATCGCGGTCGGGGACAATTACCGCGGCTACCGGCTGGTCGGCGTGACGACGAACCTGTTCGAGATCGAGTATCGCGAGGGCAAAAAGTACACGATACGGGACGGGTACCTGTTCAATCCGGA
>QOAX01000099.1 GCA_003972865.1 Verrucomicrobiota bacterium
CCGCCCCCCCACCCCGCGCGTGTCCAGGTCAAACGGATGAAACCGCCCGCTCGGCAACAGCGCCAAGCCGTTCGACTGCGCCGTCTCCACCACCGTCCGGCCGCTGTTGGCATCAAGCCACCAAGCCGCCTGTCGCGGCTGGCCGGCGGCATCAACCGTCTTCGCGGCACGCTCCTCCAAGCCAAGCGCGGACGCCATCACCAGCCCGAAGCCGTCCCCACCGTCGCTCATCGGCAGCAGCGTCAGCGTGTCATCCGGGCAGGCCGTCGACCAGCCACGGGCGATTGCCCCGGCCGCCTCCAACGCCGGGAGGGAGCCCTTGAATTTGTCCGGAACAATGAGAATACGGCGTGCCACGGTGAGGAAAAAGATTGACTTAGAAACAGTTTATGGCAATCTGTTTGCGCATTTGAGGAGTTAAAAATGGAAAAACCGAATATAATCGCCTACATGAAGCCGTCCTGCGGCTGGAGCAATGGCGTCCGGGCCGTGATGCAGAAGTACGACCTGCCGTTCGAGGATCGCGATATCATCAACGATCCCGCCCAGCGGCAGGAGATGATCCAGAAAACCGGCCAGATGCTGCAACCATGCGTCGAGGTCAACGGCAATATGCTGCCCGACGTCAGCGGTGAGGAGGTCGAAGCCTACCTGCTGGCCAACAGCCTGGTTGTAAGCACCGACCGCGAAGCCGGTGCCCCGACCAACCAGCCGTGCGAAAACGAAATGAGCGAAAGCGAAATCAACTTTCGCTAAGCCAAGCCGGACAAAATAATTTCTAGGCGGCCTTCAGTCGCCCTTTTTTTGTGCCTTGGCTTGATCGTACTTGATGAACGCCGCAACGAGTCCGGAGCCGATGAAGAAGGCGATGAGCGTCCACATCGTGTTGGCGTCGGTGGGCGGGACGATCCAATCAAGATCCACCCGCACGAAGCCGACGTTGGCATCGCCGACACTCTCAAATTTCCGGAACGGCCAAAGGGCCGCGAGCGATCCCGCCATGAGGCCGGCCAGCCAAGCCACCGTTGGGTCGTGCCAGCGCGACAGCACCCACTTGAGCAGTCTCGTGAACAGCAGCAACCCGGCGGCGCAACCTGCCATGAACACCAGCAATACAAGCGCATCGCGATCGTTCACCGCCTGCAACACCTCGAAATAAGCGCCCATTAAAATCATGATGAAAGACCCGCTCACTCCCGGCAGCACCATCGCCGAGATGGCCACCGCGCCGCACAGGAAATAAAACGCGATCCATGTTGCCCTCACTTGGCCAATCGGCGACTGCGCTTGGCCGGTTTGCGGCGTGGCAGGCTGCTCGACTTGGGCTCGGTTCATTTCGACTTTGCGCTTGGCATCGCCGAGTTGCTGTTCCGAATCAGCCGAGAAAGTCAACGCCAGCACCAACCCCAAGCCAGCCACGGCGCTCAAACCTTCCACCGCACCAAATCGGCGGATCATTTTCAGCGGCATCCAGATCGACACGAGAATGAGTCCGCTAAAAAAGCCGTAAGTCGGGTCGTGCCACTGCTCAAGCAGCCACACCATCACGCGAGAAAACACAACCACCGCCAATGCGCCACCGGCGGCAATCCAGCCCAGGAACGCCCCGTCGATGCGGCGCCACTCATCCAGGAATCGTGCCTTCGCGCCGTCCCGGAAGGTCACGATCCCCAGCGCAGCGGTGAGCGTCCCGAGGCCAAAATTGCCCACGGCGGCGATGAGGCGCTCGTAGATGCCGAGCGCGAGCGCCATGCTCCCGCCACTCACGCCGGGGATGATGTTCGCCACCCCGATCAGGAACCCGTGCAGAATCGTTTTGAAATAAGCCGACATCGCTCGCGCGGATTCCAACCCACCCAAGCACAAATGGCCAAACAAAAACGGCAGCCGGTTTTGCCGACTGCCGTTCGTTAAAGGGATTTGGCCGCCTATTGCAGCTTGGCCAAGGTCTCCTTGATCGCGTCGAAGTTTGGCAGATCCTTCGGGGTCGGCGTCTGTTCGCTGTACTGCACCACGCCGTCCTTGTCGATGACGAACGCCGCGCGGGCTGCAACCGAGCCGAAGCCCATCAGGTCGTCGAGCAACACGCCGTAGTCGGCGGCGACCGACTTGTTCAGGTCGCTTGCCAGCGTGATGCCGATGCCCTCCTTCTGCGCCCAGGCCTCCTGCGAGAACGGGCTGTCCACGCTGATGCCGATCACGTCGGCATTCAGGTCGGTGTACGCGCCGAGCCCGGCGGTGATGTCGCACAACTCGCCGGTGCACACGCCGGTGAATGCGAGTGGCACGAACAACAGCACGGTGTTCCTGCTGCCAAAGTTGCTGCTGAGGGTGACGTCGGTCACGTCGCCGGTGCTTTTCGATTTCAGGGTGAAATCCGGTGCCTTGGTTCCTGTTTCGATTGCCATGATATAAAATGGATAATAGTGATTCGGCCTTATGGGCCTCGCCCGTTTTACGGCAAGCTTGGCCGATGTCAATCACACTCGGCCAAGCGGCTTGTTTGCACGGGGACGAAACGGTAGCTTGGCTGGGTTCTTCGATCCCGGGAGGGCGGAGGGTCGCCTCCGGCTTGCCGGGGGAGGAAAGTCCGAACTCCGCAGGGTACGATGCCGCGTAACCCGCTCCCCGAGGGCGGGATACACGCGGGAGACGGCGCTTCAAGGCGCCGCCGACGGCCAGTGCCGCAGAAAACAAACCGCCCGGTTCGCCGGGTAAGGGTGAAAAGGTGGGGTAAGAGCCCACCGCCCCGAGAGTGATCAAGGGGGCACGGTAAACCCCATCGGGAGCAAGACCAAATAGGGAGCCCGGGACGGCCCGTCCCACGGCGCAAGCCATGGCTCCGGGTTGGGTCGCACAAGATAAATGGCCCTCTCCGCGTCCGGCTCGTCCGGTTCGCGCAGACAGAATTCGGCTTACAGCCTGACCGGGATCGGAGACACCCTTGGCCAAGTGCTTGGCCTTTTTTAAGCATTTGACACGGCGGCGGCGCATCCATAGAATTTGTGGCCTTTTGAATTTCTGAACGATGCCTGAAGAAACCACACAACCCCCCGCCGCTGGCGGTTCGCAAGAATCCAAGAAACAAACGGTCCGCATCAGCCTGCCTCCCAAGCCGGCTGCCTCGCCGACGATCAAGATTTCCGTGCCGCCCGTCGGAGCAGCCGAAGGCAGCAAGGCAGCCTCCACCATCAAGATCCCTGTTCCGCCCAAGACGGCGGCGACGGGCGTGGGAATCATCAAGCCGGCTGCGCCCGCAGAAAAGGAGAAGGCCCCGCCGGCTGTGGTGGAGGAGCCGGTCGCTGCCGCCGTTGAAGAGGAGGCTGTCGCCACGGCAGCGCCCAAGCGGAAAAAAGCCCGCGTCAAGAAGGCCGCTCCCGCCGACAACCCGGTCGACACCGCCGTGGCGGCCGTCGCCGCTCTCGGCGCGATTGGTTTGGCGGCATTCCTGGCCAGCCTTGGTGGGTTGTTTTAATCCCCGCGGCATTCGATTACAAAGAAATGGCCTCCGACAAAGTCGTTACCCTGACCGCGGACAACTTCGACACCGAGGTGCTACAGTCCGCCACTCC
>QOAX01000194.1 GCA_003972865.1 Verrucomicrobiota bacterium
CGTCGGCGTGCTCAAGAACGGCGACGGGCCGACGCTGCTGATCCGCACCGACTTAGACGGACTCCCGGTGCAGGAGGAAACCGGCCTGCCGCACGCCAGCAAAAAACAGATGACCGACGACCTGGGCAACACGGTTTACACCATGCACGCCTGCGGGCACGACGTGCACATGACGAGCTTCGTCGGCACGGCGCGGTTGCTGGGCCAGCTGCGCGACGCGTGGAGTGGCACATTGGTGATGATCGGCCAGCCGGCGGAGGAGCGCGGTGCCGGCGCGCGCGCGATGCTGGCGGACGGGCTGTTCAAGCGGTTCCCGGTGCCGGACTACTGCATCGCCCTTCACGTGGCGTCCGACCAGCCGGCCGGGACGATCGGCCACAACTCCGGCTACGTGTACGCCAATGTCGACTCGGTGGACATCACCGTGCGCGGACAGGGCGGCCACGGCTCGCAGCCGCAGGCGTCGAAGGATCCGATCGTGCTTGCGTCGCAGATCATCATCGCGCTGCAGACGATCGTCAGTCGCGAGGTGCATCCGCGCGAACCGGCGGTCGTCACCGTCGGATCGATCCACGGCGGCACCAAGCACAACATCATTCCCAACGAGGTGAAGTTGCAACTGACCGTGCGCTCGTACACCGACAAGGTCCGCAACCAGATTCTCGCGGCGATCAAGCGCATCAGCCTCGGCACCGCGCAGGCCGCCGGCGTGGCCAAGGACCGGCTGCCGGTCGTGACCGTGAAGGACGAGTTCACACCGTCGGCCTACAACGATCCCGGCTTGTCCAAGCGCGTCACCGACACGATGGCCGACTGGCTCGGCAAGGGAACGCTCATCAAGCGGCAGCCGACGATGGGCGGCGAGGACTTTGGCATGTACGGCCGCACCGGGCACAAGATACCGATCTTCATGTTTGCGCTTGGCACCGTGTCGTCCGACCTGATCAAGCGCTTCCGCGCTGCCGGCAAACCGCTGCCAATGGTGCACTCGAGCACCTACGCGCCGGACATTGAGCCGAGCCTGCGCACCGGTGTCACCGCCACCACCGCCACCGCCCTCGATTTACTGGTAAAAAAGTGAGAGAATTGGAGTTGAATCCCTGGGCGAAGATTGGCAAATTACCCCCATACGCCGTGGCGGTTGCGAATGAGACTGCCATCGACACGCTGGACAGTGCGGCGGCGGCGCTGGCGGTCGTCAAGGAAGGCATGAGCCAGGTGTCCACCGATCGCGCGAAGATAGGCGCGGCGCAAGCCAGCCTTGAAGCCGAGAGCGAGCGGTTGACCGTGGCGCGCTCGTCGCTGACCTCCGCCGGCAGCCGGATCACCGATGTGAACTACGCCCACGCGGTCACAAAAAAATCGGCCGCCCAGGTCCAGCTTCATATGGCCACGGCTGTCCTGGCTCACAAGTCGATCAATCCCGAGGCTGCGCTGTATCTTCCCCTTTGATCCCGGTTCAAAAAATAGCTTGCACACCGCTGCCGGCTGGCTACGCTCTCCCCACTGTTTCCAACAACGAAAGGAACGTTATCATGAAAAAAATAATCGCATTATTCGCAATGGCCGCTGCGGTGGTCGGAGTTCAGGCCGCAGAAATCAACCTCAAAGTGGCCGGTATGGTCTGTGAGGTGGGTTGTGTCGGCAAGGTCAAGCAGGGCCTGACCAAGGTCGAGGGTGTGGATATCAAGGGCACCAAGTTCGCACTCGGCAAAAAGCTGGGTGCGGTGAAGGTTTCCTTCTGTGAGAAGACCACCACCAAGAAAAAGATCATGGATGCCATCAAGAAGGCCGGCTACAAGGTTGCCGAGGTCCCTCAAAAGAAGGCCAAGGCTAAAGCTAAGGCCGAGAAAAAGGCTTAAACATTCAACATTTTTCAATCGGCGTTCCCTTTCGGGTGCGCCGATTTTTTTTGCACTCCCTCCGCTTGGCCAAGCGCTTGGTTTTTCCTTTGCAACAGTGATCGGTTACCGTTTGCTTTCGCGCAACGGCTGGCCAGGCGCTTGGCCAAGCCGAACCCTGATTTCCCATGAACACCCTGTTGATCGCCCTGCTGGCCGGTGTCGGATTCATCGTCGCCTATCACACGTACGGCCGCTGGCTGGGCAGCAAGATTTTTCGGCTCTCCGCCGATGCCGTCTGCCCCAGTGAACGCCTCGAGGATGGTGTGGACTACGTGCCGACGAGCAAGTCGGTGGTCTTCGGTCATCACTTCACTTCAATCGCAGGCACCGGCCCGATCGTTGGCCCGGCGATCGCAATTATGTGGGGCTGGGTGCCGGCGCTGTTGTGGGTGGTGCTCGGCTCAATTTTCATCGGCGCAGTGCACGACTTTGGCGCGCTCGTCGTCAGCCTCCGTAACAACGGCCAGACCGTCGGCGACATCGCCGGCCGCGTGCTCAACAAGCGTGTTCGACTGCTGTTCCTGCTCGTTCTGTTCATGGCGCTGACGGTTGTGCTGGCTATCTTCGGTCTGGTGATCGCCGCCGTGTTCAAGCAGTACCCGGCCGCGATTTTTCCGTGCGTGGTGCAGATTCCCATCGCCGTGGCCATCGGCGTGCTGCTGCATCGCAAGGGGGTGGGCTTGTTGGTGCCGTCGCTCGTTGCGTTGGGCGTCATGTATCTCACGGTCGTTTTCGGCGACGGCGGTGCGCTTGGCTCTTTCAACTCCGCGCTCGCCGCCTGGCCCATTTGGCAGTGGGTCGTCGTGCTACTCGGTTATTCGTACATCGCCTCGGTGCTGCCGGTGTGGACGCTGCTGCAGCCGCGCGATTACATCAACTCGCTACAACTCATCTCCGCGCTCGCGCTGATCGTGCTGGGCCTGTTTACCGCCGCGTTGGTTGGATTCACGCCAAGTGGAGCAGACAGCAGCCAAGCGCTGGAGTTCGTTGCTCCGGCGTTCCAATGGCATCCCGAAGGGGCTCCGATGATTTTTCCGTTCCTGTTCATCACTATTGCGTGCGGGGCGGTCAGCGGATTTCATTGCCTCGTCTCCAGCGGCACGAGCAGCAAACAGCTGAAGAGCGAAACTGACGCCCGTTTCGTCGGCTACGGTAGCATGCTCACCGAGGGTTTTCTCGCCACGCTGGTCATTCTCGCGTGCGGGGCGGGCCTTGGCCTTGGTCTGATGAAGGACGGAACGTTGCTCACCGGTGAGGCCGCTTGGCAGGCACAGTACGCCTCATGGAGTGCCGCTGGATCACTCGCAGCCAAGGTCGGCGCGTTTGTCAACGGCTCGGCAAATTTCCTGCAAGCGCTTGGCTTGTCCGCCGCTGTATCGGTCGCGTTGATGGGTGTGCTCGTTGCGTCGTTCGCCGGCACGACGCTCGATACCGCCTGCCGTTTGCAACGCTACGTCGTGCAGGAACTGGCCGCCACGCTCGGCGGCGGGTCGTTTGCCCTGCTGCAAAACAAACACGCCGCAACCCTCTTCGCCGTGGTGATTGCCACCGCCATGGCCGCCGTGCCCCCGGGCGGAGCCGAGTGGAGCGTCGCCAACGCCGGCAAGGGCGGGCTCATCCTCTGGCCGCTCTTCGGCGCGACAAACCAACTGCTCGCCGGGCTGTCTCGTGATCACGTTTTATCTTTGGCGGCGTGGTCGCACGATCTGGTTTCTCGTCATCCCGATGGTGTTCATGCTCATCATGCCGTTGTGGGCGATGATCCATCAACTCTTCGTCGCGCCCGGCTGGCTCGTGGCGGAGCAACCGGACTACCTGCTCGGCGGCATCGGGCTTGCCACCATCGCGCTGGAAATCTGGATGATCATCGAGGCGCTGCGTCTCTTCCCGAGGGCGAAGGGCGTGATCGAGGAAAACGCCCTCGACCGGCAGCCGGCATAAGTCCAGTTCACTGAACGCTGAAAACTTTACACTCAATCGGCATCTTCGGCGGTTCGTTCGATCCTGTGCACAGCGCCCACGTGCTGGTGGCCCGGGCGGCGCTGGAGGAACTATCCATCGACCGGTTGTTCATCGTCCCGGCAGCCCGGTCGCCGTTCAAACCGGAGCAACAGCCGGCAAGTGCCAAGGCGCGTTTGCGGTTGCTACGTTTGGCGTTTGCAGGTCTATCCGATTGCAAAATCGATATGCAGGAGTTGAATCGTGATAGCGTCTCCTACTCGGTCGATACTTTGCGCGATTACACCGAGCGTTATCCCGAGGCCAAGCTTCATTATCTCATCGGTGCCGACCATGTGCTTGCGCTGCCGCAGTGGCGTGATGCCGACGACTTGGCCAAGCTGGCCGAATTCGTCGTCTTTCCGCGTCCCGGCCAGGCGGTTGAAAAATTTCCAGAACCTTTCAGGGGCCAAGTGCTGCGCGGCTGGCCGTTCGAGGTGTCGTCGTCCGCCATCCGCGAGCGGCTCAAGCTTGGCCAAGCGATCGATGGCCTGGTGCCAAGCGCCGTCGCCGAGTCGCTCCAAAACGACAATCCCTACACTTAACCGGCTTTGGCTCGCGTTGGGTTGGGGCATCCTCTAGTTTTTCGGTTCGCCATGTCGTTGCTGAAACGTTTTTTTTGTCACTTATCCGCGCTGGGTTTTATAGCGCTTGGGCTTGGCCTGCAGGCGGCGGATTGGCCGCAGTATCTGGGGCCGGGGCGGGATGCGGTTTATCCAGGCCAGGCGCTGACTCTCGCTTGGCCAAGCAGCGGGCCGAAGGTGTTGTGGCGCAAGAGGGACATTGACGCAGGCATGAGCGGGGTCGTCGTGGCCAAGGGCCGGGCCATCCTGTTTCACGAGGTCAACCGATA
>QOAX01000286.1 GCA_003972865.1 Verrucomicrobiota bacterium
GGCGCTACCCTCCGCCCCGCACCATGAAACATTTATTTGCAATCGGTTTGTTGACAATCGCGGCATCGGCGCAGGCGGCTACACACTATCAGGTCTTGACGAGTGCCAAGCGTGACACGCACGCGGAGAGCTGGCAACTGACGAGCAGCGATTTCTCCGGCTACAAGGGCGACGCCCGCTGGTCGATCAACAAGCGCACTCTGCACGGCGGCAAGCAGGAGGGCGTCGATCTGATCGAGGTCGACAACGGTAGGCTGCAGTTTCGCGTGATCCCGACCCGCGGCATGAGCGTGCTCGACGTCACGCTGGGCGACGTGCGCCTGGGCTGGAACTCACCGGTGAAGGAGGTCGTCCATCCAAGCCACATCAACCTGCACGACCGGGGCGGCCTGGGCTGGCTCGACGGTTTCAACGAGTGGATGGTACGCTGCGGCCTGTCGTTCGCCGGGCACCCGGGCGAGGACAAGTTCATCAATAACGTCGGTGACGAGGCGGTGATGGATCTGACGTTGCACGGCAAGATCGGCAACATCCCGGCGTCGGACGTGATCGTGGCGGTGGACAGGGAAGCCCCGTATCGCATCCGCATCCGCGGCCGCGTGCACGAGGTTTCCTTCTACGGGCCGAACCTCGAAATCTGGACGGAGATCAGCACGTTGCCGGGCTCAAGTACGTTTCGCATTCGCGACGTGCTTAGGAACAAGGGCACATTTGACGAGGAATTCCAGGTCATCTATCACGCGAACTTCGGCCGGCCATTGCTTGGTAAGGGCGCCAGAATGCTTTCCGCTGCGAAGAAGATTGTCCCGTTCAATGAGAACGCTGCCCAGGCGATCGACCGGCAGGAGGTGTACTCCGGCCCGACCAAGGGTTTCACTGAGGAGGTTTACAAGATTTATCCCAAGGCCGACAAGGACGGCAACGCGACGGCGGTGCTGGTGAACCCGGCTGGCGACCGCGGCGTGGCTCTCAGTTGGCCGGTTGAGCAACTGCCGTATCTCACGCAGTGGAAAAACACCGCGGCGGAAAACACCGGCTACGTGACAGGCATCGAGCCGGGTACCGGCTTCCCGCACAACCGCAGCTACGAACGCAAACATGGACGCGTGCCCAAGCTTGGCCCGGGGCAGTCGCGCACGTTCGAGTTGGATTTCAGCATCTTGAGCAATCGCAGCGAAGTGAACAATGCTGTCGTTGCTGTGAGGCAATTACAGGGCAGCAAAGGCCCCGAGATTCAAAAAACCCCGGAGGAATAGTCCTTAGGTTTGGAGCGTAAGATGTTGTTCCTCCGCTTCGAATTTGTCGAACTGTCTGGCCAACTTGGCCAGACGCAGTTCTTTATCGCCAAGCGGCGGGGGCGTCCGCATAATCCGCCACCCAAATATTGGGCATTTCAAACATGACAAGGGTTCATTTTATCTCTATCAAACTCATCGCCGGCTTGGCGTTTGTTACTGCGGTGCCCTTGGCCAAGGCTGATTGGAAAGTCGTCGAGCAGCCCAATCCGCTTGGCCCCGGCAAGGCGGTTGACGTGTTGCAGGACGGCAAACCGGTCGCCCGACTCGTCCACGGCGACGGGCAGATCAAGCCGTTCCTGCACATCTTCGGCGGCGGCGGCGAGTTGGTGACCAATCCCGGCCTCGACAAGGAGGGCAAGGTCGCCGGGTTGTACAACCACCATCGCGGCATCTTCATCGGCTGGAACAAAGTCTCTTCTGAACTAGGTAACTACGACATGTGGCACAAGGGCGGCCCGGGCAACGGGCGTTACGACATCGTGAAGTTTGAAAACACGACAACCAAGAATTCCGCCTCGATCGTCGCCCACATCAAGTGGCGCGCCACGCAAAAGGACGCCAGTGGCAGCGACGTGATGATCTCTGAGCGCCGCACGTTCCGGGTATCGCGCCCAGGCGGCAGATACACGCAGGTTGATGCCAGCTTTGAGTTGGTGGCCGAGCGCGACGTCAACCTCGGGGGCGACTTGCAGCATGCCGGAGTGCACTTCCGCGCGCACACTGAAGTGGCCACGCGCAGCAAGGAAACCAGCTATCTTTGGGAACCTTCCAACGCCGCCGGCAAGGGCAAAGTCGTCGATGACAACCACAAGTGGGCGCGTTTGCTTTTTCCGATTGGCAAACGTTGGTACACGGCTCAGGAAATGAATATTCCAGCCAACGGCGTGAAAGAACTCTCGTGGCGTGACTACGGCCGCTTCGGCTATTTTCTGCCCAAGAAATTAAAAAAGGGCGAGCCGTTCAACCTGAAATTCCGCTTCGCCATCGAGGAAGTTGACGCACCGGCCAACACGCCCAAGCAGTCGGACGCACAGGCCAAGGCGTCGCACCAGCTTTGTGCTGAGCTTTACGAGGCATTCCTCGAGTCGCTCAAGTGACATGCCGCTTGGTCAAGCGCATGGCCCGATTTTCTGATGCCGCTTTCCGACAAGCTCAACCCCACGCTGAACACCCTGCCGGTGTATCAACCGGGTCGCCCGATCGAGGAGGTCGCGCGTGAGCTTGGCCTGGATGCGGGCGAGGTCATCAAGGTCGCCTCGAACGAAAACCCACTTGGCCCAAGCCCACTCGCCGTCGAGGCGATGAAAACCGCCATTGGCCAAAGCCACCTGTACCCGGATGGCAACGCGTTTTACCTGAAGAACAAACTGGCGGCCAAGCTGAACGTCGAGCCGGCGAACCTCGTTCTCGGCAACGGCTCCAACGAGATCATCGAGTTCGTCTCGCACGCGCTGCTCGGCCCCGGAGACGAGATCGTCGTGTCGCAGTATTGCTTCGCCATTTACCCGCTCGTCGCGATGATGATGGGCGCCAAGGCCAACGCCGTCCCCGCGGTCGAGCACGGGCACGATTTGCCGGCGATGCTCGAAGCGATCACACCGTCGACGCGCATCGTCTGGGTGGCCAACCCGAACAACCCCACCGGCACCCTGGCCAAGCCGGAGGACGTCCGCGCCCTCGTCGAGCAAGTGCCAGACGACGTTCTGCTTGTGATGGACGAGGCGTATTACGAATTCCTCGACGAGCCGGTCGACCTCTTGCCGCTGGTGCGCTCCAACGAAAAGCCGAACCTGCTTCTGATGCGCACCTTCTCGAAAATCTACGGCCTGGCCGGGCTGCGCATCGGCTACGGCATCGGGCACCCCGACTTCGTCTCCGCGCTGGAGAAAGTTCGCCAGCCATTCAACACCAACGCTGTGGCGCAGGCCGGCGCGATGGCTGCGCTTGACGACGACGCGCACCTGGCCGCCACCCGCAGCACCAACGCGGATGGACTGAAGTTTTTTGAGGCGCTCTGCGTGGAGCAGGGGATCGAGTTCGTGCCGTCGTACGCCAACTTCGTGATGCTGCGGGTCGGCGACGGGCAGGCGGTGTTCGAGGCGATGCAGCGGCAGGGCGTGATCACGCGCCCGATGGGTGGCTACGGCCTCCCCGAATGGATTCGCCTCTCCATCGGCACGGCAAAAGAAAACCAGCGGGCCGCCGAATCCCTCAAGGCATCGCTGGCCTAATCCCCGTCGGTCAGGGGCCAGTCGAAGTGG